>DATLVL010000350.1:0-14424 GCA_035577525.1 Gemmatimonadales bacterium
TGACGCTGCTGGACTCAATGCGTGAGAAGTGAGAGGTGAGAAGTCACCTCTCACGCCGTTGGGTGTTTCAGGGTCCGGGCTGGGACTGCGCTCTCGCACGAACTCGGGCTCGCTCCTGCTGCAGCAGCTGGAACGAATGGCTCCACGACGCCTGGGCCCCCTGATAGTTGGCGGCGGCGTCCTCCGACCAGGTGAGCCCATCCTCGAACAAGTAGATCGCCACCGCCTGCTGGCGCAGGTCGAGCTGCAGCGTTCCCCACGTCGGTGATAGCGGCACCGTCGCCTGCGACCGGAACAGGCGGCCGCGGCTCTGGATCTGCACATCCTCGGGGGAGAAGCGAGCCCCCGGCGCCTGACCGTAAAAGGTCACGAGGACGAGGGTGGGATTCGCGACGCCGGCGTGAACGCCCGCGTCGGTGATGTCCTTCTGCTTGCTCTGAATCAGCTGCTCGAGCGAGCGGTAGGTATCGGGTGCGAGCAGCCGGATGACACGCTCGTCCAGCGGGAGGATCTGCAGCTGCAGCTGCGCGGTGGCGAAGCGCAGTGTGATGTCGTCGCGACGCAGCGAGCCGAATCCCGGCGGTACCGTGTCGCCCAAGCCGGCCGGCGCGGCGCCCTGCGCACCCGCGTGGGTGCCGGGAAGGCACGCCGCGAGGACGACGAGAGCCACCAGCGAAGCGCTACGCATCATGCGCCGAAGTCTCGTCCCCACCGGATGACGACGCAAGGGAGCCACTCAGCACGGTGCGAAAAAACGCCGCGACAGCGCGCGCGTGCAGGCGGATATCGAACCGCTCCCGCGCGCGCTGGACTCCCGCTCTGGAAAGCGCAGCGCGCCGCGGCGCATCGGCCTGCAGCGCCTGGATCGCCGCCGCGATCGCGCGAGGGTCTCGTTCCGGAACGAGGACACCCGATTCCTGCGTAACCGCATCGCGGTTCCCGCGGATATCGGTCGCGATCGGGATGGCCCCGCACGCCATCGCTTCGTACAGCACCCGGGACATCCCTTCCGTGTCTTCATAGGAGCCGCTCACCAGGATGTCCGCCGCCTGCATCCAGCGCTCCACCTCCGCCTGCTGCGGCAGGACCCGCACGTCCGCGGCGGTTCCCTCGGTCGCAGCGCGCCGCGCGATGTCGCCGAGGATGCTCGCCGGATCCGGAGTGCCCACGATCACGAGCAGGGGGACGTCGTCTGGCGCTTGCTCCTTGATGTATCCCAGCGCGTCGACGATATCGAGCACCCCCTTGGCCGCTTTCACCTGTCCCGCGAAGAGCAGCACCAGGCGGTCGGGGGGCAGGTCGAGCGCCCGGCGCAGGGCAGGGCGGTCTGCGGCCGGGCGAAAGCGGCGCAGGTCGGCGCCGCCCACGATGGTACGGTGGAGTCGCGCGATCGATCGCGAGAAGCGGCGCTTGGTGTCGTCGGAGTCGCCGATGATGCCGTCGGCGAGACGGCCGAGCAGCGGATCGAGGGCGTAGGGCGCGGTCTGGCGCACGAACCAGACCATCTTCGTGTGCGTCCCGAGCTTCGCGAGCCCGGCGGTCAGGGCGTCGCGCGAGGCGTCAGGGGCGATGATATCGATCGCGCGCTCTTCGAGCAGCGCCCGGATGCGCCGGCTGGAACGCCACACGGCGCCGAGCGTGCGTGGCTTGATGTGATGAAGCGGGATGTAGGCGACGGGGCAGTCGAGGGTGGCGAGGTGTTCGGCGAGCGGCCCCGGGCCGGGGCAGATGACGAGCGGCCGGACTGCGGCGCGATCGAGATGCTCGATCAAAAGCGCCATGCTGCGCTGTCCCCCCATTTGCAGGTGGGGGTGATGACTGACGAACGCGACGCGGATCGGAGCGGGGCTCACGACACCAGGGCCGCGACGGCCTCCCGCAGCTCGTCGAGGCCCTCTCTAGTCTCGGCGCTCGTCACCACGAGCTGGTCGTCGTCAAGTCCCAGCGTCTGTTGCAGGGCGCGGGCCTGCTCCACTCGACGCGTGCGCGACAGCTTGTCGCTCTTGGTCGCCGCGGCGAGTACGCGGGTCTCGGCGCCCGCCAGGAGGTCTTGCATGTCGCGGTCGCCGGCGGAGGGGTCGTGGCGGATATCGAGCAGCCAGACGATCCCGGTGAGGCGCGGCCGCGTGACGACGTGGCGCACGAGATTGGCGAACGCGGCGCGCTCGGTTTTGGACGCGCGCGCGTAACCGTAGCCCGGGAGATCCAACAAGTAAAAGGCGTGCGACCATCGACTGCTTTCGGGGATCAGATACACGTTCAGCGCGCGAGTCTTGCCGGGTGTTCCGGAGATCCGCGCAACCCGGCGCCCCAGGAGGGCGTTGATCAAACTCGATTTCCCGACGTTGGAGCGGCCGATGAAGGCGACTTCGGAGAGCGGTGGATCGAGGGAGACGTCGGCGCGGGGGAAGGCACCGATGAAGCGCGGAGCGGGTGGTTCGGTCAGGCTTCTTTCTTGTGGCGCGCCCGTTCGGTGACGAGCAGCGGGGTGCGGCCCTCGGTGACGGTCTCGCGCGTCACCGCCACTTCACGGACATCGTCCCGGCTCGGCAGGTCGAACATTATGTCGGTCATCATCTCTTCCAGGATCGCGCGCAAGCCGCGCGCGCCGGTGCCGCGCTTCAGCGCCTTCTTGGCAATCTCGCGCAACGCCTCCTTCTCGATGGTGAGCCGCACCGTCTCGAGCTCGAACAGCTTCTGGTACTGCTTGGTGAGGGCGTTCTTCGGCTCGACCAGAATCCGGATCAGCGACTCTTCGTCCAGCGCGTCGAGCGGCACGGTCACCGGCAGCCGCCCCACCAGCTCGGGGATCAGGCCGTAGCGCAGCAGGTCGTCGGGCTCGACGTCGGCGAAGGGGTTTTTCTTGACCTTCTCCACGACACCGGCCGCGATGTCTTCCTTGGTGAAGCCGATGCGCCGCCGGCCGGTGCGCGCCTCGATGATCTTCTCGAGACCGTCGAACGCGCCGCCGCAGATGAAGAGGATGTCCTTGGTGTTGACCTGGATGTATTCCTGCTGCGGGTGCTTGCGGCCGCCCTGGGGCGGCACGCTCGCCACAGTGCCCTCGAGGATCTTGAGCAGCGCCTGCTGCACCCCTTCGCCCGAGACGTCACGCGTGATGCTCGGGTTCTCGGACTTGCGCGCGATCTTGTCGATCTCGTCGATGTAGACGATGCCGCGTTCGCAGTCGGCGACGTTGAAGTCGCCCGCCTGCAGCAGCCGCACCAGAATGTTCTCCACGTCCTCACCGACGTAGCCGGCTTCGGTGAGGGTCGTCGCATCGGCGATCGTGAACGGCACGTCGAGGATGCGCGCCAGCGTCTGGGCGAGCAGTGTCTTCCCCACACCCGTCGGCCCGATCAGGAGGATGTTGCTCTTGTCGAGCTCGACGTCGTTGTCTTTGGCGGAGTGGGAGTTGATGCGCTTGTAGTGATTGTAGACGGCGACGGCGAGGGTCTTCTTGGCCCGTTCCTGCCCGATCACGTACTGGTCCAGCACGTCCTTGATCTCGGACGGCGTCGGGACCTGTGTAATCGCTTCGGAGACTTCCCGCTCTTCGTCTTCGGCGAGGATCTCGTTGCACAGCGCGATGCACTCGTTGCAGATGTAGACGGACGGGCCGGAAATGAATTTCCGGACCGAGTCTTTCGACTTTCCGCAGAACGAACAGCGGAGATGCTTATCGTGCGACATGGGACTCCTAGTATGGGAAGGGTGGCCCCCCCGGCGCAAGCTCAGGGCTTCTTCTTCCCGTCATCCATTTCCTTGAAGTTCGTGATCACGTGGTCGATAAGGCCGTATTCGCGGGCTTCTTCGGCCGACATGAAACGGTCCCGGTCCATGTCCTTCTCGATCACTTCCAGCGCCTTCCCCGTGTGCTTGGCGTACAGCTCGTTCAGCTTGGAGCGCAGGTAGAGAATCTCGCGGGCCTGAATCTCGATGTCGGCCGCCGTCCCCTGCGTGCCGCCCGACGGCTGATGCATCATGATGCGTGCATGGGGTAACGCGGAGCGCTTCCCCTTCGTTCCCGCGGTGAGCAGGAACGACCCCATCGACGCCGCCATCCCCATGCAGATCGTGTTCACCGGCGCGCGCAGGAACTGCATCGTGTCGTAAATGGCCATGCCGCTCGAGACGAGGCCGCCGGGAGAGTTGATGTAGAGATAGATGTCGCGCTCGGGGTTGTCGGCGTCGAGAAACAGGAGCTGGGCGATGATGATGTTCGAGACGTCGTCGTTGATCCCGGTCCCCAGAAACACGATGCGGTCCATCAGGAGCCGGCTGAAGATGTCGTAGGTACGCTCGCCACGGCTCGAGCGTTCGATGATGTAGGGCGGATAAATGGTGCTCATCGCGGTGCGGACTCCACGGTGGACTGTGGCAGCAGGAAGGCGAAAGCCTTGTCTTCCGTGAGGCTGCGCTCCAATTCGCGCAGCCGCCGGTTCTTCTCCAGCGACGCCTTGAGCTCTGCCGGCTCGGAGCTCCGCCGCGCCGCCAGCTCGGCGATCTTCTGGTCCAGCTCTTCCGGCGTCGCCCGGAGCTTGTGTTGTTCGACCACCCAGTCGAGCACCAGGTCGCGCAGCACCTGCTGCTCGGCCAGCGGCCGGAACTCCGTCGCGAACTGCTGCAGGCGGTCTTCCCCGATGCCGTACGCCTGCGCGTAGGTGAGCGTCACGCGCTCGATCAGCGGCCGCGGCGCCACCACGTTGTTGGCGGCGACGATCTGCGCAATGAGATCGGCGCGCACGCGCGCATCCGCCTCGCGCGTCGCGTCCGCCTCGAGATCCTCGCGCACCGCGCGGCGCAGGGCGTCGAGCGAATCGAAGTCGCCGATCTCGCGCGCGAAGGCGTCGTCCAGCGCCGCCAGCTCCTGGCGCTTCACTTCATGCAGCGTGAGCTGGATGTCGCGCGTCTGGCCGCGCTTCGCTTCTTCCGGGAAGTCGTCGGGGAAGCGCACGGTGGCATCGACCGTCTCCCCCGGGCGCATCGCGAGGATCTTCTCCTCGACTTCGGGGATCGCGCGCCCCTCGCCCAGCACGAACTGGTAGGGCTGCGAGTCCTTGACGGTCTCGCCCTCGCGCTGGGCGATGGTGACGTGCACCAGCTCCTTCGGCTTGGGCTGCTCGCCGGTCACGGGGTTCCACGTCGCGCGCTGTTCGCGCAGCGTCTGCAGCTGTTCCTCGGCCTGTGCCTCGGTCACCGGCTGCACCTCGCGCTTCAGCGTGAACCCACCGAGGCGCGTCAGGGAGATTTCGGGCTTCACTTCCACATGAAAGGTGAAGGTGACCGGGGAGCCGTCCTCCCACTTGAGGTCGTGGATGTGCGGGTCGGCGATCTGATTGAGCGGCCGCTCCTGCTCCAGCGCCTGGCGCCAGCTCGCCTGGATCAGGTCGCGCAGCGCCTGCTCGCGGATGTCGGCCGCGAACTGCTTCTTGATGATCGCCTCGGGCGCCTTGCCTTTGCGAAAGCCGGGCAGCCGCGCCCGGGCCTGGTAGTCACGGGTGGCGCGATGCTCGGCCTCCCGCACGCGGTCGGGCGGGACCGTTACAGCGAGCGACACCGCACCAGGTTCGGAAGCGGTCTTGGTGATCAGAATGTCTGGCATGTCGCGGAGGAATCTAACCAGGGGTGAAAGGTGTCGGGTGTCGGGCGTCAGCGTTACTTTGTCCCGCCCTGGCCTGATACCCGGCACCTGACACCTGCGAGGCCCCTGTGTTCGACCGCCGTCTCTCGCTCACTCTCGCCGCCCTCCTCCTCGCCGTCCCGATCGTGGGGCGCGCTCAGGCGACGTACGACAGCACCGTCTTCGCCGGGTTGACCTGGCGCGAAATCGGCATCTTCCGCGGCGGCCGCACCGTCGCTGTCGCTGGCTCGGCGGCGCGGCCGCGTGAGTACTGGATGGGGACGACGGGCGGCGGTGTATTCAAATCCACGGACGGCGGGGACACCTGGACGGCCGCGGCCGACAAGTACTTCGGCGGCACGATCGGCGCGTTCGGCGTAAGTGCTTCGAACCCCGACATCGTCTATGTCGGCACCGGCGAATTCCCGATCCGCGGCAACGTGTCGCGCGGCGACGGCGTCTTCAAGACCACCGACGGCGGCAAGACCTGGACGGCGCTCGGCCTGGCCGGCACGCGCCAGATCGCGCGCGTCCGCGTGCATCCCACGAACCCCGACATCATCTACGTCGCGGCGCAGGGCGATCCCTTCGGCCCTTCGCCCGACCGCGGCGTCTACAAGTCGACCGACGGCGGCAAGACGTGGAACAAGGTCCTGTTCCGCAACGATTCGACCGGCGCGTCGGACCTCATCATCGATCCGTCGAACCCCGACGTGCTCTATGCGACGCTGTGGCAGACCCGCCGGAGACCGTGGACGCTCACCTCGGGCGGCGCGGGGAGCGGGATCTTCAAGTCGACCGACGCCGGGGCGCATTGGACCGAGTTGACCCACAATCCCGGGCTCCCCACGGGTGTGCTCGGCAACATGGGGATCACCGTCTCGCCGGTGAAGCCGTCGCGCGTGTGGGCATTGATCGAGGCCGACTCGGGCGGCGTGTACCGCTCCGACGACGGCGGCGCCACCTGGTCGTGGATCAACCACGACCACAAGCTGCGCGTGCGCGCCTGGTACTACATGAAGATCTACGCCGACCCGAAGGACTCGAACGAGATCTACGCCACCAACGTGATCTTTTATCGCTCCAAGGACGGTGGCCGGACCTTTCAACAGATCAACGTCCTGCATGGCGACACCCACGATCTCTGGATCGCGCCCAACGATCCCGACCGCATGATCATGGGGGATGACGGCGGTGGGACGGTGTCGATCAACGGCGGCACGACCTGGGGCGATCAGGATTTTGCGACCGCCCAGTTCTACCACGTGGCGACGACGAATCATTTTCCCTACCGAGTGTGCGGCGCGCAGCAGGACAATTCCGGCGTGTGCGGGCCGAGCCGCTGGCCCGGCGGGATCGACCGGTCGCAGTGGTACGACGTCTCGGGAGAATCCGGGTTCATTCAGGCGCGTCCCGACACCCCCGACGTCACCTTTGGCGGCGACAACTCCGGGTTCCTGATCCGCATCAACCACAACACCAATACGGGGCAGATCGTGAACCCCTGGCCCGATTCCCCCGACGGGCACCCGGCGTCGGAAGGGAAGTACCGGTTCCAGTGGACGGCGCCGCTGCTCATCTCGCCGCACGATCCGAACACGATGTACATTGGCGGCAACGTGCTGTTCAAGACGACCAACGAGGGTAAAAGCTGGACGGCGGTATCGCCCGATCTCACCCGCCACGATCCGGCGACGCTGGGCCCCTCGGGCGGCCCGATCACGCTCGACCAGACCACCGCCGAGTACTACGCCACCATCTTCGCGCTCGCCGAGTCGCCGCTCGTCAAAGGGCTCATCTGGGTGGGGTCGGACGACGGGCTGATCCACCTGACGCGGGATGGCGGGTTGCACTGGACCAACGTGACCCCCGCCGGGTTCGGCGATTTCACCCGGGTCTCGATCATCGAGCCGTCGCACTACGCGCCCGGCACGGCGTACGTGGCCGCCAATCGCTACCAGATGCAGGACGAAGCGCCCTACATCTACAAGACGACCGACTACGGCAAGACATGGACGAAGCTCGTCAGCGGTATCCCGGCCACCGAGTTCGCGCGCTCGGTGCGGGAAGACCCGGTGCGCCGCGGCCTGTTGTTCGCCTCCACCGAGCGCGGCGTCTACGTCTCGTTCTCGGACGGTGCGCTGTGGCAGTCGCTGCGCCGCAATCTCCCGATCGTGCCGGTGCACGATCTCGCCATCAAGGACGGGGACCTGATTGCGGCGACGCACGGCCGTTCGTTCTGGATTCTCGACGACATCTCGCCGCTCGAGCAGCTTGCGGACTCCTCGCTGGCGGCGAGCGGCCATCTGTACCGGCCCCGTTCGCCATACCGCGTCGACTGGGGCCAGAGCGGCGGATTCGGCGACAATGCGGCGCATCCGGTGGGGAAGAACCCGCCCTCGGGGGCGGTGATCTACTACTCGCTAAAATCCGCCAACCAGACGATCACGCTCGACGTCCTCGATTCTGGCGGGACGGTGATCCGCTCGTTCTCGAGCACGCAGGATTCGCTGACGCGCGCCGACAGCCTCGCGGGCGAGGCGACCAAGAAGGCGCGCACCGACAGCTTACACCAGGCCGGAATCACCGACAGCACGAAAGTCGACTCGATCCTGGGCGACTCGCTGAAGGACGACGACAAGCCGTGGCCGCACCGGCCGGCGCCCGAACCGCGGCTCCCCAGCAAGGCCGGGCTGAACCGCTTCGCCTGGAGTCTGCGCTACCCCAGCGCGCAGTCGTTCTGGGGTCTCCGCGACATCGCCACCGACGGGCCGATGGCGCTGCCCGGGCGCTACCGGCTGCGGCTGCATGTAGGGAACGAGACGTACGTCCAGCCGCTCGTCGTGCGGGCCGACCCGCGGGGCCACGCGACGCCGGCCGCCCTGGCGCAGCAGTTCCGGCTGCTGCGACAGATCCGGGATACCGTCAACGCGGCCACGAGCACGATCGTGGCGCTGCGCAATGCGCGCGCGCAGCTCGATGACCGTATCCCCAAGCTCTCGGGCGAGGCGGCCACCCGGGCACAAGCGCTGCGCGACCGGCTGTGGGCGGCAGAGGATTCGCTGTACCAGGGTCGGCTGCAGGATGTAGAAGACGAGCTGGTGTACGCAGCGCGTCCGGCGGAGCGGATCTCGTCCCTCTTCGGGATGGCCGAGTCGGCCGACGGCCGCCCCCCGCAGCAGGTCTACGATGTGTACGCCATGTTCGCCCCGGCGCTGCAGAAGGAGCTGCAGGCCGCGCACGACGCGCTCGGCGCCGTGTCAGGGGCGGGACTGTCGATCACTCCGGGCACGGTTGAGCTGAGGAAACCGGCGCCGGTGGGGGGAAAGAACTAGATCCGGCTCGGGGGCGACAGGCTGAAGCGTGAGCCCCAATAGACACTGCGCGATAGCGCAGTGATGTCGGGGGACACCCTTGAGGGTGTCACCAGGGTCGGGACTAGCGATCCTCTCCCCGGCGAATGGCCCGTATTCTGTGATGCGGCTGGTTGTGCGCATTCGGCTTCAGATCGTCGAATCGAATCACGCTGATGGCGCCGTCCGGCTCGAGCACCGCGAGCCGGACGTCCGCTACGCGTCCGACGCCGTGCTCGCGCAGCGCTTGCTGCAGCTCGTCCATCGTCAATCCGGCGCGCCCGAGGTGCTCCGCGAGGACCGTGCCGTTGTTGATCAGCATGATTCCTTCTCCGGCGATCACGCGCGAGGCGCGCCGGCTGTAGCGGCGCACGCGGTCGATCCCCTGGTGCCAGACGATGAGGACCCCTGCGGCGACGAGGCCGCCCACGAGGCTCGTATCGGGGCCGACCATCGCGTTCTGCACCGCGTTCGAGATGATGAGCAACAGCACGAGGTCGAACGACGACATCTGGCCGAGCTGGCGTTGGCCCGTGAGGCGGAGGCCGATGAGCAGCGCGAGGTAGACGACCGACGTGCGGATCGCGATGTCGGTGAGGGCATGCCAGCTGGCGGTCATCGCGGAAAAGTTACGCTATTCATCATGGATTGCTCATCGTGGTTTCAGGATAGTCCGGCTAGCCTCCGAAGCGGTTGGCAACCTTATCGAAGGAGGCTGTGTCATGAGACTCGCTACGCGACTCGGCGGCGGCGCGCTCGTTTGGGCGCTGGGCGCGGCCACGCTCGCGGCGCAGGACCGGGCGCTCGTCGTGAGCGTGTACGGCGGCGGTGCCGACCATCTGGCCGACCTGCGGCCCTCCCCCCCGGCCTGGTTCATGCCGGGCTACAATGTCGGCGCGAGCGTCGGCGTGCAGCTGAACCAGTACTTCGCCGTGCACGGCGACTTCACCTTCACCCGCAACCCGACGCGCGGCGCCGCGACGTTCGCCGGGAACGACGTGAACCGGTTCTTCTACGGTGCACACGTGGAAGGGCGCTATCCCTTGGCGAACGGTCTGGCGCCGTTCCTGTTCGCGGGGGGCGGTGCGGTGTCGGTGGATCAGCTCGGCCTCGACAAGTTCGATCCCTTCACCCGGCCCGCGCTGATGTACGGCGGCGGATTGTTCTACGCGATCCCGCGGACGCACGTCGAAGCGTTCGGCGAAGTGAAGGGGTTGACGTACCGGTGGAATACTGCCGGATTTGACCGCACGCTGTTCGACGTGACGTACTCGGGAGGGTTGAGCTACCGGCTGCCGTTCTGAGGGGATTCGCCGGCCGGGAACAACGAAGGCGGCCGCTGACTGCGGCCGCCTTCTGCCTGTTCATCCGATGCTCGGGAGAGGAGTCGAACCTCCACGGGGTTGCCCCCACCAGCTCCTAAGGCTGGCGCGTCTGCCGTTTCGCCACCCGAGCTAGGTCTCCTGCATCCTCCTGCGCAACGTGGTAACCGCGAGTCGAAAGGCGCGCAGGTCATTGGGCTTGAGCTGCTTCATTTTCTTCAGAAATGCATCAACGTGCTTGATATCGCGGAACCGCTTTGCGCGCTCTGATTTCCACAGAGTCTCGAACCTGCGGACCTGACGCCTCCACTCCGCTCTATACTTCGCGGATGCGTGTGTGCTCGCCATGAGCCTCCAAAGATATTAGCACAAGTATTGGCACATTCTGCGCTGTACTCGCTATGACCACATCGTGTCTACACAGTCCTAAGTCCTGCGCGTCTACCAGTTCCGCCACGGTCGCGTATGTCGCAATTGAACTTACGCACGTCGCGTCCGTCCGGCCACGGATCACGCAGTGTTCGGTACGACGACGGCGGGAGTGTAGGAGTCTTGTGGTGGTATGGATCACAGAATGCGATTCTGGAGTAGCGCCAAGTTGCGTTCCTGTTCCCGCTCGGAAGGTCGAGATGAGCCCTACACGACCGATCTGGGGACGGGCTACGCAGTGACCACTGGCAACGTGCTGGGCGCGATCACGGTGACCGGCGACGGCTGGAACGCGACGATCACCAACACCAACCTGGCGAGCCCGCTGCACACGTGCGCGATCTACATCGGCAGCACGTCAACGGCGCCGGCGACGAAGGAAGGCGAGCCGAAGTGTGACTGACGCGTCTTGCAAGATTTCCTGTCACCATTCTCGCTACCGGGAGGTCGAGATGAATCGCAGGGGCTTCACGCTGATCGAGCTGCTCATCGTGGTCGTGATTATCGGCATTCTGGCCGCGATCGCGATTCCGAAGTTCGCTAACACCAAGCAGAAGGCGTACATCGCGTCGATGAAGACCGATCTGCGTAACCTCGTGACGGCCGAAGAGGCCTACTTCGCCGATTCGGTGAAGTACTCGAGCAACCTGGGCACCGCCTTCGCGGTGACGACCGGCAACGTGCTGGGCGCGATCACGGTGACCGGCGACGGCTGGAACGCGACGATCACCAATACCAACCTGTCGAGCCCGCTGCACACGTGCGCGATCTACATCGGCAGCACGTCGACCGCTCCGGCCACCAAGGAAGGCGAGCCAAAGTGTAACTGAGTGGAGGCGGTGTCGCCTTGGAGCATCGAAACGGCAGCGGCGTCAGCGCGGCACGAGAATCACCGACTGCACGCGCAAGTCCGGCGGGAGCGGCGGCTCATCGATCGAGCCGCACTCCCGCTTTTTGCCGGGGGCGTACTCCATATGGAAGGCGAGCCCCGGCTGCGGCGTGAACCAGACGCGCAACTCGCAGTCCGATCCCGACGCTTCGGGCGGCCCGTAAGCGGATTGGAGCTGCGCCAACGTCGATCCCACGCCCAACCCCTCGGCCGTTCGGGGGCCCGGTCCCAACACCTCTACCTTGCTGAGCGTCGCCGATTCGAGTGAATCGGATGCGAGGGCGGTGACCGTAGCGCCGCCGAGCCGGGCCGCCACGGTGGGCACCGGATAGCCGTCCGAGATCCCGACCCAGCCGTACAACAGCTTCGGACACGCCTGCTTCAGCTCGGCGATCGTTTCGTCCAGCCGGAACGGCCCGACCGAATCGCCGCTGATGCGCGGCACGCCGCTGCCGCAGGCGGGGATCAGGGCGCCTCCTTGTGTCAGCTCGCGTGGGAACCGCAGCGTGTCGCGATCCCGGGGGAAGGCGGCGAGCGGCCCAGGAGGGCGTTGCGCCGGAGGCAGGAGTGGAGCCGCTTGTGGCGGTGGCGGTGCCGCCGTCGAATCCGGAGGGGGTGTCCGCGCTCCACGCTCCCGGCACCCGAGGAACAGGCTCCCCGCAAGCAGCAGCAGCGTGAGTCGCATCATTTCGTGACCGTTTGCAGCGTGGCGAAGCGAGGATGCGCCCGCAGCGGATCGAGGTCGGAATCGTGTGCGATCCAGTCCCAGTGGCCGAAACCGTTACGGATCGCGCGCTCGAGGCAGTCGATGGCGGAATCGTGCAATCCGAGCAGCGCGTACACGCACGCCACGTTGTAGAGCACGGCGGAATCGTCGGGCTCCATCGCGACGGCCCGTTTCGCCCATTCGCGGGCGCGGCTGCTGTCGCCGAGGCTCGAGAGGCAGCTTGCGCCGAGATAGAGGGCGCGCTCGTCGTCGGGGACGAGTTTGAGGCGCTGGTCGGCGAGCTCGACGGCCCGGCGCTGCGCGGCCTCCGCCTTCTCGGGCTGCTCGAGGCTGACGTAGACGCTCGAGAGCAGCGCCGGGGTCGCGTAGTCCTCGGGCCGGAGTTTGGCGGCGGACTCGAACCAGCGTGCCGCTTCCATTAATCGTCCCACCGTGCGGCAGTGCCGCGCAAACTGGTAGTGAGCGTCGAAGTCGTTCTGCTTCAGCTCGAGCGCCTGTCGAAACGCCGTCTCGGCGTCGTCATGGCGTTTGTTGAGCGAGAGCGCGACACCGCGCGCCAGCTGGGTCTCCGCGAGCGCGGGGGCCAGCTCCACGGCGCGCGCGCTCGAATGATCGGCCGCCTGCAGGTGCTCGTCGGTAGATACCCAGTAGGCGAAGAGCATCGAGTGGGAGTTGGCGAGCCCGGCGTGGGCCAGCGCGAATGCCGCATCGCCCTGGATGGCGTCGCCGAACATCTCGACCGCGTAGTCCTGGCTGGTACGGCGGACCTCGCTCGAGATGTGGCGGGCGCGCAGATAGGGGTCGACGGCGCGGTCGTTGGTCGTCGGGACGTGATCGAGCGCCGTCCGCTCGCGCGCGGTCGGCGCCGCGCCGAGCGTCTCGAGCACCCGGGCGACGATGCCGTGCAGGCCCTGGAACAGCGCTTCCGGTTTGCGGTCGAGTATCTCGGTCCAGTATGCCGTGCCGTCCGACGCCTGGACGAGCCGCGCCTGGACGCGGATCAGGCCGCCCAGCTTGCTCATGCTGCCGTCGAGCAGCGCCTGGACGTCGAGCAAGCGGCCCTGATCGGCAAGACTGTGACGGCCGAACAGCGCCGCCGTGGCCCCGCGCGACGCGACGCGCAACGCCGCCACGCCGGTCAGCGCGCTGTGCAGGTATTCGGTGAGCCCGTCGGCGAGATAGTCCTTCTCGGAATCACCGCTCGCATTGGCGAGCGGCTGCACCGCGAGCGCGGTGGCGCTCACTCGCCGCGACGCCGGCCCGCGGGACCGGGACCGGATCGGCGCTTGCGGCCGCGGCGCCCATCGTCGAGCGCGCGCGCCATCAGATCCTCGATCGCCCCGCTGGGATCGAACTCCGTGAATCCGAGATTGATCTTGAGCTGGTATTTGCGGATGGTGCGGTTATTCCACTCCTGTACGTTGTACTGCAGCCGCGTCGCGATGATCGGCGCCTTGTCGCTCGTCGCATCGACGGCCATGGCGGCGAAGGACCCGCCTTCGATGCGCGCCAGGAGATCGGAGTCGCGAAAGCTGCGCTTCAGGATCTCGGCCACGGCGCGCAGCACGGCGTCGCCTTCATCGTAGCTGGCGGCGGTGTTGATCGCCTTGAGCCCACCGACGTCCGCCGCGACGATGAGGAATTGCCCTTTCTGGCGCTGTGCCCGCTTGATGTAGGGCTCGCCCAGGGTGACGAAGCCGCGGCGGTTGTACAGCCCCGTGAGGCCGTCGATGAAGGAAAGGCTGCGCAGCGCCGTCTGCAGATTGGAGATGTGCACCGCCGAGCGGATCGCGCGGGCGAGAATCTCGGCGCCGATCTTTCCTTTTTGCAGGAAGTCCTGGGCGCCGGCCTGGAGGGACTGCGTGGCGAGCTCGTCCTCGCCGCGCCCGGTGAGGGCGATGATCGGCGTGTCCTCGTGGCGCTCGCGGATCCGGACCAGCGCATCGAGCCCTGCCGCTTCGGGGAGCGAGAGATCGAGCAGCACGACGTCGACTTCCCGGGACTGCAGGTGCTCCAGCCCTTCGGCCAGACCGGTCACGTGGGTGAGCGCGTACGGCTGCGCCCCCGAGATCGCGGGGACC
>DATLVL010000351.1:0-7472 GCA_035577525.1 Gemmatimonadales bacterium
GCCGCGCTGTCTCGCCGGGCTGCTCGTGATCCCGGCGCTCGTGATGTTCTCGAACGCCACCGGCTTCCTCGTCGGGTGGGCGATGGCCAAACAGTCGCTCGGCATCACCAACGCCGACTTCGAGTACGGGGCGCGCTACTTCTTCCGCTCGTTCGATCTGTGGTATTCGGGAATCAAGGCCGTGTGCTTCGCCTTCGCCATCACGGCGATTCCCTGTTACATCGGCTTCAACACGCAGCAGGGCGCTGAAGGCGTGGGTCGCGCCACCACGCAGGCTGTGGTCGCCACGTCGGTGACGATCCTGCTGCTCGACGCCGTCCTCGCCCAGGTGCTGCTCGGCAAATGATCGAGCTGCGCCACGTCTCCAAGCGCTTCATCGAGAATGTCGTGCTCGACGACGTCTCGTTGACCGTCAACAACGGCGAAACGCTGGCGCTGCTCGGGCCTTCCGGCGTCGGGAAGAGTGTGCTGCTGAAGCACATCATCGGCCTCATCCGCCCCGACTCGGGGGACGTGCTGGTAGACGGACTGAGCGTGCCGAAGCTCAAGCGCCGCGAGCTGTCGCAGCTGCGCACGCGCATCGGTTACGTGTTCCAGAACGGCGCGCTGTTCGACTCGATGGATGTGTTCGAGAACATTCGCCTCGGGATCACCAACGACGACGATTACCGCAACGACGAATACTCGCGTCAGCGCGTCGCCGAATGCCTGCGACTCGTCAACCTGCAGCCCGAGGTGCAACTCAAGATGCCGGCCGAGCTGTCCGGCGGGATGCGCAAGCGGGTCGGTATCGCGCGCGCGATCGCCGGCAAGCCGACCTACCTCTTGTACGACGAGCCGACGTCGGGGCTCGACCCCGTGAACTCGGACGTGATCGACGGGTTGATCGAGCGGCTGCAACACGAGCTCGGCGTCACGAGCGTCGTCGTGACGCACGACGTACGGGGGTCGTTCCGGGTCGCGGATCGCATCGCGCTCCTGTGGCAGGCGAAAATTCGCGCCGTGGGGACTTCCGAGGAGATCCTCGCCTCGAAGGACGAGGCGGTGCAGCAGTTCCTCGAGCGGGACTTCGACCTCGAGGCTCTCCAGGGCGGAGGGAAGAAGACCTGATGGATATGACCTACAAGCAGGAAATGGGCGTCGGTGCGATGGTGCTGGCCGGGCTCGTGCTGTTCGTGGTGGGGCTGTTCTGGTTCAGCGGGCGCTCGATCAACCACAGGGGAATCCTCACCAGGGTCGTGTTCACCAACGTCGCCGGGCTGAAAGAGGGCGACCCCGTCCTGATCTCCGGCGTGGCTGTGGGCCGCGTTTCCAAGGTGAGCCTCGAGCGAGTGGGCAAGGTGGTGGTCACGCTCGAGCTGTCGGGCGAGCCGCGCGTGCGCCCGCGCACCAATGCCTCCGCGGTCGTCATGTCCAAGGACTTCTTCGGCGCCAAGATGATCGACTACTCCCCGGGCGGCGAGACCGATTCGTTCCTGCCGTCCTCCTCGCTGATTACGGGCACCAAGGCGCAGGAGCTGGCCGACATCGCCTCGGGCGTCGCCACCAACGCCAACGAGCTGATCGGCAACGCCAAAGGGCTCGTGTCGACGCAGCTGTCGGAGGATATCCACAACACGATGATCGCGACGCAGCGCGGTATGGCGGCGCTCACCGCGGCGACCAATGGTCCGCTCGTCTCGCAGAGCACCAAGGCACTGGCCGAGCTGGAGCACGTGATGGCGCGCTTCGACACTTTGCTCGCCAACGCCAACGTGCAGAAGACGGGCATGCGGATGGACACGCTCACCGCGAACCTGTCGCGGCTCACCGGCCAGCTCGCCAACTCCACGGCGAACCTCGACTCCCTGCTGTCAAAGATCAGCCACGGTCAGGGCACGCTGGGGAAGATGGCGACGGATACGGTGATGTATCAGGACATCCACAAGACGCTGGATGCGCTGTCCGCCTTGCTGAACGATCTGAGGGAGAGACCGGGGAGGTATCTCACCGTCAAGGTGTTCTGACGGGAGTAGAGACGGCGAGACGCCCAGGGAGCCGCCGCTCGGCGGCTCCCTCGGCGTGTAGTCCCTAATCCCTCACCAGATCTCAGCTCTCAAACTGTCCGCCCGCACCATCACATCTCCCGCCTTGCAGTGGAATGCCGCCGCGAATTCGGGCAGGTTCGACAACGGTCCCATTACTCTCCAGCGCGCCGGCGCGTGCGGATCGACAGTGACCTGATTGCGCAGGTACTGATCGGTCGCCTTGCTGCGCCAGATCTGGGCCCAGGCGAGGAAGAACCGCTGTTCCGCGGTCAGCCCATCGATCGATTGCGGATGGGGCTTGCCGGCGAGGGACCGCTGGAAGGCGGCGTAGGCGATCTTCAGCCCGCCCAGATCGGCGATGTCTTCTCCCAGCGTGAGCCGGCCGTTCACGTGCGTGTTTGCGTCGACCACCGTGTAGGAGTCGAACTGTTTCGCCACGAGGTCGGCGCGGGCGCGGAAGCGTGACGCGTCCTCCGGCGTCCACCAGTCGCGCAAATTGCCTGCGGCGTCGAATTGCCGGCCCTGGTCGTCGAAGCCGTGCGTCATCTCGTGGCCGATCACCGCGCCCATGCCGCCGTAGTTCACCGCATCGTCCGCCAGTGGATCGAAAAACGGGGGCTGCAGGATCCCGGCGGGGAACGTGATGTCGTTCATCGTCGGATTGTAGGACGCGTTGACGGTAGGTGTGGTCCAGCGCCATTCGGCGCGATCGACCGGCTTGCCGATGCGGCTGCGCTGCCGCGCCGCCTCGAACGCATCGCTGCGCCGCACGTTCACGACGATCGGGCTGCGATCGACGGTGAGCGCGGAGTAGTCGCGCCACGTGTCAGGATAGCCGATCTTCTTGCCGAACGCCCGCAGTTTGCCGATGGCGTGCGCGCGGGTCGAATCGCTCATCCATGGCAGGGTGTGGAGCCGGGCGTCGAGCACCGCGATCATGTTGTTCACCATCGCGAGTCCGCGCGCGCGGGCGGCGGGAGAGAACGTCTGCTTCACATAGGCGGCGCCGAGCGGATCTCCCAGCGCGCCGCTGGTAGCCGCGACGCAGCGCTTCCAGCGGGGCTGTTGCTCGCGCTGTCCGCTCAGCGCCTTCTGGAACGTGAACGCCTCATTCACGAAGGCGGACGACAGCCACGGCGCCGCGTCGCGCACCACGTGCCAGCGCAGGTACGCCCGCCAGTCCGCGACCGGTGCCGCCGCGATCAGGCTGTCCAATCCCTTGAAGAATCCCGGTTGGCCGACGTTGAGGTCGGGTACGGCGGGCGCGCCAGCCCCCTGGAAAAACGCCGCCCACTCGATGTGCGGCGTGATCGAATCGGCGCCAGCGATCGACAGCTTGTGATAATTCGCGTTGGGATCGCGGCGCTGCACCCGCGTCAGCGAAACGCGGGCGAGCTCGGCTTCAAGCGCCACGACGTGGGCCGTTTCGGAATCGGCCGTCTGTGGCGCGTCGCCCACGAGCTGCAGCATGCGGGACACGTGGGTCAAGTACGCGGCGCGCAGGGCTGCCGTCGCACTGTCGCTTCGGAAGTAGTAATCGCGGTCGGGGAGCCCCAGCCCTCCCTGGGCGACGGATGCGATGTTCATCGTACTGTTCTTGAAATCGGGGACGCCGCCGAAGCCGAAGGCGACCCCCGTCCCGTCACGATGCAGCCGCGCGATCTCGCTCACCACGTCAGCGGGAGCATTGAGCGCGGCGATGCGGTCGAGCTCTTCCTTGAGCGGCGCCGCCCCCGCGGCGTCCGCGGCCGCCGAGTCCATGCACGAGGCATAAAACACTCCGACCTTCTGGTCGGGGGTCGTGGGGTGCGCCGGCGCCGTCTTGGCCAGCGCTGCGACGATGCCGCGCAGCGTTTCGGCGTTGCGGTCCTGCAGCTCGACGAAGGAGCCGTAGCTCGGGTACTGGGGCGGCAGCTCGGTGCGCTTGAGCCAGCCGCCGTTGGCGTACTCGTAGAATTCCTGGCAGGGCGCGCAGGTGGTGTCCAGGTTGGCGGGATCGAGTCCATGATGGATCTGCTGCGCGACTGCCGGCGCGGCGATGCACACAGACAGCGCGAGAATGAGATGGGGACGGGACGGCGGCATGGGGCAATTCTCCCGAGTCGAGGTAGTCTCGCACCATACGTCTATATTCCGCGCCATGTTGAACCTCACCTTCCTCGGCACCTCGGCGGCGCGCCCGACGGTGGAGCGCAATGTCTCCGCTCTCGCGCTGCAGCGCGAGGGGGAAACGCTGCTGTTCGACTGCGGCGAAGGGACCCAGCGGCAGATGATGCGCTACGGGGTGAGCTTCGCTTTGTCCGAGATCTTCTTCACCCATTTTCACGCCGACCACTTCCTCGGCATGATCGGGCTGGTGCGCACCCTGGGACTGCAGGGTCGCGCGGAGCCGCTCCGCCTGTACGGTCCACGCGGGGCGAAGCAGGTCCTCAACAACGCCCTGCTGCTCGGCGTGGAGAAGGTGCCCTTCGGCGTCGAGATCCAGGAGGTGAAGCCGGGCGCCGTGATCGGCGAGCGCTCGGGCTTCGCGATCACCGCGTTCGCCACCGATCACGGCGCCGGCTCGATCGGTTATGCGTTGGTCGAGTCGGAGCGCTACGGCAAGTTCGACCCCGAGAAGGCACGCGCGTTGGCGATTCCGGAGGGTCCGCTGTGGGGGAAGCTGCAGCGTGGTGAAGCAGTCGAATTGGCCGACGGCCGAAAGCTGACAGCGGAGAGCGTCGTCGGTCCGCGCCGCCCCGGACGCAAGGTCGTCATCACGGGTGATACGGCGCCGTGCGCGTCGGTCGTCGACGCCGCCCGAGGTGCGGACCTCCTGGTGCACGAAGCGACATTTGGGGAAGAGGAGAAAGACCGGGCGAAGGAGACATTCCACTCCACGGCGCGCGACGCCGCTCAGGTCGCCAAGGCGGCGCAGGTGCGCAAGCTCGTGCTCACGCACCTGTCGGCGCGTTATTCGATTTCCGCCGAGGAGCTGGTGAAGGAAGCGCGGGAGGTGTTCACCGAGGTCGTCGCAGCGAAAGACGGGTTGGTTGTGGACGTGCCGTTCGCTGACAGCTGACAGCCGATAGCTGATAGCGCCCTATTGCTCCAGCACCATCCGCAGGTTCTGCACCATGACATCCATCTGGCCCGTGACGTTGCGGCTCTGCCGGATTTTGACCTTGAGCCAGGCGAGCAGCGTCGGCGCCTGCCACATCGTCTGCACGGTGAGCCGGGTCGAGGCGCCGGCGAACTCGAGCCGGAAGAAGGTGCGCCACAGGCGCCGTCCCGAGCGCTCGCTCCAGCCGAACACCGACGGCTGATTGAAGTCGACGACTTCGATTTCGGCTTCTCGCGTATCGTACACGACGCGCAACCGGCTCCCCTTCTTTAATGGAGCGACGGCTTCGACGGCCCGGGCCGACGGGAGCCATTGGGCCATCGTATGGGGATCCGTCAGCGTCTGGAACACCCGTTCTACCGGAGCGGGGACGACGGTCGTGAGGGTGTAGGTGGCCGGTTTCATGGGCCTCGAAAGTACGGACTGGCGCCCCGATTGCCAGCCGAACCGTGTCCGTCTAAGTTCAGCGTCCGCCTTGGGGCTGTAGCTCAGCTGGGAGAGCGCCTGGATCGCACCCAGGAGGTCAGGGGTTCGAGCCCCCTCAGCTCCACTCCCTTCATAATTCAAGACGTAACGCCTTGCGTCAGGCCCCAATCCGGACCTGTCCGGGTGCTTGACACCTCGCCATTTCGGTGAATCATCGAGAGTTGCGGAATTCTCGCTGAGAATCGTCCGCGCCAATTCGCCTAGTCGCATTTCTCACTCTGCCGGGGGGCAGGCGTATGAGAGTAATCCGTCATGTCATTCCCGTACTGGTTACGGGGTTCCTGTGTACCGCCCGACTGTGCGCCCAGGATCAGACCGGCGCCATCGGCGGCAAGGTGACCGACGGCACGACCCAACAGCCGTTATCCGACGTCACGATCAACATCTCCGGAACCTCGCACAGCGTCCTCTCCAAGAGCGACGGAACCTTCCTCCTCTCAGGCCTCGGCAGCGGCGTCCAGCACGTGCGCGTCACGCGTATTGGGTACAGCCCGGTCACGCAGGACGTCACTGTCAACGCCGCAGGGATGACGAGCGTCGACTTCGCGATGCAGCCGCAGGCCGCGATTCTCGACCCCGTCGTCGCGACGGGCTACGGTCGCCAGCGTCGTGAGGCGATCACCGGGTCGGTGTCGACGGTCGACGCCGGCACCGCTAACAAGGGCGTGAAGACGAACGTCGACCAGCTGCTGCAGGGCCGCGCTGCGGGGGTCGAAGTCACGCAGAACAATGGTGAGCCCGGAGCGGGATCGCAGGTGTTGATCCGCGGCGGCAGCTCGCTCAGCGCGTCGAACGATCCGCTCTACGTAGTCGACGGCGTGCCGATCAACAACGTGCAAACCGAGCCGGACGCCACGGGCGTCGGCGGCGCCCCGGCGCTGCCGCGTAACCCGATGAACGAGCTCAACCCGGCCGACATCGCGTCGATCACGGTGCTGAAGGACGCGTCGGCCACGGCCATTTACGGCAGCCGTGCGTCGAACGGCGTGGTCCTGATCGAGACGAAGCAGGGGCAAAGTGGCAGCACTGGCCCATCGTTCGAGTACGACGGCTACGCCGCGACATCGAGCCCGCTGCGCGGCCTCGACGTCCTGGATGGCGCCCAGTACCGGGCGTTCGTCCAGCAGCAGGTGACGGCCGGCAACCTCGACACGGTCCACCTCTCGCGGCTCGGACCCGCCAACACGAACTGGGAGAGCGCGATCACGCGCTCCGCCGTATCGCATAGCCATAACCTGGCATTCAACGGCGGCAGCGAAGACACGCGCTACCGCGCTTCGCTGAACTACACCAAACAGGAAGGCGTGACGCTGTCGAGCGCCCTGGAACGGATTCAGGGCCGCCTCAGCGCGACGCACTCCGATCTCGACAACCGGCTGCGCATCGGCGTCAACGTCACGACCTCGCGCGTCAACAACACCTACCTCACCTTCGAGAACAACGGCGGGTTCGAGGGCGGGGTGTTCGAGAACGTCGCCACGTTCAACCCCACGTTCCCGGTCACGGTAACCGATTCGACGGGGACGCACTTTTACGAAATCGGCGGAACGTCGTCGCGCAATCCGGTGGCGCTCGCCAGTCAGATCACCAACATCGGTCAGACCACCCGCACCCTGGCAAATACCTACGCCGAATTCGATCTGACGCCGGGACTGACGGCGCGGGTCAACGTCGGGCTGGACCATGCGGGCGGCCAGCGTCAGGAGTATTACCCCAACGCGAACCCGGTCGGTGTGGCGCTGGGCGGCGGGCTCGCGCGGCAGGCCGATCTCGAGAACACGACCCAGACCCTGCAGACACAGCTCAACTACCAGCGCAGCTTCGGTGACCGCAACTCGATCGACTTCGTGGGCGGG
>DATLVL010000352.1:0-3555 GCA_035577525.1 Gemmatimonadales bacterium
ACCGAGGGCATCGCCTCCTTGATCTGCAGGAACAGGGGATCCTGCGCGTCGCGTCCCTGGAGCAAGACGATGAACGCCAGCGTGCCGACGCTGCCGACGCCGACGACTTTGCGAGCCATGTCCACGATGTGGAAGCGCTCCAGCAGCTGCCGCTGGTCGTCTCGCAAGGTGGCCCGGTAGGCGCGGAACTGGTCACGGACCAGCTCGTCGACCTCGCTGGAGGAGACGCCGGCCGCGGCGGCCAGGTCGCGTGCCGGGATGACGATCGGCGGCTGGCTGACGATCCGGTACCGCCCATCCACCAGCTCACCCAGCTTCGACAGCGCCTGCAGGCTGTCGCGCGTGCGAGCCTTCGCGCTGGCCTTCAGCGCGTTCTTCTCAGCCTTCCTCGCCGCTTTGGTCTGCTGTCTCGCCTGCTTCCTGGCCTTTTTCGAGCCCTTCTTCGCCTCCGCGGTCTCGGCCAGGGCGCCGTGGACCGCCCTCATCAGCTCGTCCTCGTCCAGGTGGGCGTACCAGACGTCCATCGTCCGCATCCGCGCGAACGAGGCCATGGCCTCCCGGTATGCCGTCACCGACGCCATCGTCACGTCGCGCGTGTCAGCGCTAGAGAAGCCATTGTTGCGGGCCGCGATGGTGACGCTCGCCGCCATCCGCTTCACGTCGTACTCGAACGGCCCGGGCAGGGTCTCGTCGAAGTCGTTCAGGTCGAACAGCAGTCGGCGCTCGGGCGAGGCGAACGCGCCGAAGTTCGACAGGTGGGCGTCGCCGCACAACTGAGCGACTAGGCCGGTCGTGGGCGTGTCCTTCAGGTCAGCGGCCATGATCCTGGCCGCGCCCCGATAGAAGGTGAACGGCGAGATCATCATCCTGCCGTGGCGGACCGGTACCAGGTCCGGTTCGCGGGCGCGGTCCTGCTCCTCCAGCAGGGCGACCGGGTCGGGGCGGTCCGCGGCGGGCTCCCATCCCGTGTGACTCGACGGGGGCGTCCGCGTGCGGGCATCATCGCCCCTGGCCTCGCGCTCGCCGATGCTCGGATAATCAATCGTGTTCACGGCCATCGGGCCCCCTCACGTCGTCAGCCGGATTCCTGCTGGCCGGTGAATCGCTGCTCGATCTTGTCGGAATAGCCGGCCAGGGGATCATCGGTTTCGAGCACCGCGAAGCGGCACTGGTCGTCTCCGAGCGAGAGCAGGGAGGTGCGTTCCGCGCGCAGCCCGCTCACCGCCGGGTCGATCGCCCGCATCCAGTTCGTGTCCCACGAGCACATGACCGTCGTGACAAGCATCGCGTCGTGGCGGGCAAAGAAGTCGTGCCAGAAGCAGCGCCGGACATTCATCTCGAACAGGTCCGGCCGGGGTCGTTCGAAGTCGATGTCCCAGCTGGCGCCGTAGAACGGTTCCTCCGCCCGGCATGCCTTGTCGATCTTGTCGAGGGGATCCTTCCGTTCACTGAGCGTCTTGAAGGCGAGCTCGTACGGGCGTCGCGCTCGGGGGCAACGAGATAGAGGTACTTGCCGACGCCCTCCAGGAAGTCGCCCGCCATGACGCGCCCCATCAGCCAGCGCGACTCGGCCCCCAGGACTTTGTTCCTGACGCTCATCTGATCCTCCTGTCGTATGGCCTTCGCCACGGTTGGAGGAAGCCGCCAGTGTCGCAGACCAGGGAAGACGGCCGACGCTGCCAGCCCGCTCCTCATACGTAACGAGCACCACCGGTATGCAGGCGGCGAGCAGGTTCCGTGCAGATGGCATGGAGAACCCAGCCGGCGGCACGCTCGGCGGGGCGCGGGGCCTGGCCACGATCACGACATCGCGGGTCGAAATACCCCGACCTGATCCTGGACGGCCTGGCGGCAGTGGCCCGCCAGGAACCGGGCGATGCAGACAAATTCCAATGCCCGTAATTATGACGCTACGCTAATGCCAGAACGCCATCCCGAGAAATAGAATGCGGCTTTATTGCCGACCGAGAAGAGGGAAAGCATGCGTTCAGGCAAGCGCGTCCTAGCGGTCGCGGCAGGGCTCTTCGTCGCGATCGCCCTAGCCGGGACGGCGGTGGCGGCGAACGCCACCGCGCCACGATCGCACCAGGCGAGCCCGGCGTCCGGGGTATCCCACCATCTCAAGCTCGAGCGATTCGACCTCAACGGTTACGTGCTCGACACGTCCTACACTCTCGGCCGGAACACTGGCAACACGTTCCAGCAGACGTACGGTCACTCGATGGTCCAGGGCGTTCCGATAAAAGGTCCGCTGGTCGGTACGCAATTCCCGCCGGAGAATTATGTCGCCATTCCAATTGGCCACCACCAGCTTTACGTGTCCTGGCTCGACCCGACGAGCTTCGCGATCGTGGACGCGTTCGTCATGGATTTCGCGCACCACACCGTATTCGACTACGCCCCGGGCAGCGACCATCCGGAAAGCGCTGGGACGGTTACCGTCGTGCACCGGGGGCGTAGCCCGCTCCCCTGATGTGACCCGGGCCTGACATGACACGCGTCGCGATCATCGGCGGAGGCATCGGCGGGCTGACGGCGGCAAACGCGCTGTCGCGGGCGGGCATCGAGACGGCGGTCTACGAGGCGGCCGCCGAGCTCAGGGAGATCGGAGCCGGCGTTGCCCTGCATCCCAACGCGATGAAGGTGCTGCGCGCCATCGGCGTCGAGGATGGCGTCCGCACCGTGGCCGGGCGGTCGCAGTGGCAGGTCATGCGGAACTGGAAGACCGGCCGGGTGATCGGCAGGACGAGCCGGCAGCAGCAGGAGACCTCGTTCGGCATACCGGGCGCGACCGTGCACCGGGCCGACCTGCTGGACGTGCTGGCCCACGCGCTACCGGCCGGCCTGGTGACGCTGGGCAAACGATGCACGCAGGTCCGGCCGGACGGCGACGTCGCGGTCGCGCGCTTCGCCGACGGCAGCGAGATCGAGGCCGACGTCATCGTGGGCGCCGACGGCATCCACTCACCGGTGCGCGCCTGCCTGTTCGGCCCGGACGACCCCCGGTTCACCGGGAAGATCTGCTATCGCAGCATCGTCAGGGCCGAAGCCGTCCGCGGCGTCCGTCCTTCCGCCGACGGGTCCCAGTGGCTCGGCCCGCACGGCACGATCGTGCTGTACCCGCTGCGGGGCGAGGAACTGATCAACGTTGTCTGCCACTACGACGATGCCAGCTACCGGCACGAGTCGTGGATCGCGGAGTGCAGCCGCGAGGAGGTGCTCGAGCGCTATGCCGGCTGGCACGAGTCCCTGCTCGGCCTGTTCACCGCGGCGGGCACCTGGTACAAGTGGGCGCTTTACGATCGCGACCCTATCCCGCGGTGGACGCGCGGCCGGGTCACCGTTCTGGGCGACGCCGCGCATCCGATGCTCGCCTACCTCGGGCAGGGCGCCTGCCAGGCGATCGAGGACGGCGCGGTTCTGGCCACGGCGCTCACGGCGGAAGCCGCCGACCCGGTCACGGGCCTGGCCCGCTACGAGCGCACGCGCCGGCCGAGGGCGAGCCGGGTGGTGCTCGCTTCCCGCGAGCGGGGGCTGAGCAACCACCTGACGTCC
>DATLVL010000353.1:0-6763 GCA_035577525.1 Gemmatimonadales bacterium
ACTCGCAGCGCACGCGGGCGTCCGTTTCGGCGAACGACTCGCCGCAGTCGGGGCACACCTGCCGGCTCTCTGGCGCGCTCACGCGCCCGCGAGCTTCAGCACATCGTTCAGGATACCAGCTGCCGTGACCGCCGGGCCCGCGCCAGGGCCGGTGATCACGAGTGGGTTCTTCTTGTAGCGCATGGTGGTGAAGATAAACTGGTTGTCGGTGCCGCTCAGCGAAGCCAGCGGGCTCCGCGCATCCGCCACCACAAGGCCAACCTTGATGCGACGGCGAGTGGCGATGGCGCGGTAGCGCAACACGCGGCCACGCGCGCCGGCGGCCGCGACCCGGCGTCGCCAGGGTTCGTCCCATTCTTCGAGCCGCTCCAAAAACTCCGGCAGCGGAAGGCGCCGCGCTTCGTTGGGCACAAGGGACTCGACTTCGATGTCGTCGAGCTCGCCCCGGAAGCCGAGCAGGCGGCCGAGGATCAACGCTTTGCGCGCGACGTCCTTGCCCGAGAGATCTTCCCGTGGGTCGGGCTCCGGGTAGCCTTTCGCCATCGCCCCACGGAGTGCAGCGGAGAACGGTTGCCCGCGTCCTAGCTCACCGAACAGGTAGCCGAGCGTCCCGGACGGACACGCCTCGACCCGGTCCACCCGGTCGCCGGACTCGATCAGCTTGTCGATGGTGTCGATGATGGGGAGCCCGGCGCCGACGGTCGCCTCGAGCCGCAGCTCGCGATCGTGAGCCTCCGCCGCGGCTCGGATTCGGTCGTACTCGCGTTGCGGTCCTGTGAGCGGGCGCTTGTTGGAGAGCACCACATGCATGCCGGCGGCGAACGCCGCCGCGACGACGTTGCCAGTGTCGTCGGCCGTCACGTCCACCAGGACCGGATTCGCGAGCGCATGACCCGCGATCAGGCTCACCGCGGCGGCGGCCGTGCCTCGGTGTCCACCAGGCGTCCTGGCGAGAGAGGCGCCGCTGGCTTTGGCCGCGGCAAGCACGCTCAGACGGCGCGGGGCCAGGCCACGGGCGTCGAACACGAACCCGGAGCGGTCGATTGCGCCCACCACCCGGAGCGCGGATCCGTTGAGTTTCGTCTTCGCGATCATGGCGCCCAGCGCCCGGCCGATCTTGCCGAAGCCGAGCAGCACGACGTCCGTGCGGCGTGGGCCGCCCATGGCGCCGCCGCCGATCTTGCTGAGCTGGAAGGCGGCGTGGACCACGCGCTGTGCCGGGGCCGCGTTGCGGCCGTCTACCACCAGCGAGAGGTTCAGCTCCGAGGACCCCTGGGCGATCGCGATGACGTCGATGTCGGCCTCGGTGAGCGCGGTGAAAGCCCGCGCCGCGACACCCGGCGCCCCGGCCATCCCGAGCCCGACCAGCGCGAGCGTCGCCGCGCCTTTGCGCATTTCGACGCCGTCGATCTCCCGTCGGGCGATCTCCTTGTGGAACGTTGCGAGCAGGCTCGTCCGGGCCCGCGCCGCGCTCGCGTCCGGCACGCTGAAGCAGATGGAGTGCTCGGACGACGCCTGGCTGATGAGCGACACCGAAATTCCTTCGTGCTGCACCGCGGCGAACGTCCGGGCGGCGATCCCGGGCACGCCGAGCATGCCGTTCCCAGTCACGGTGATGAGCGCCTGTCCCGAAACGGCCGAGAGCGCCTTGACGGGGTAGTCGGTGAGCGTGTGGCGCCGGGAGATTTCGGTGCCCGGCGACGCGGGATCTGCAAACGGCCGGATGCGCACGGCGAGGTTACGGTTTCCAAGCGGGATCAGCGCGCGTGGGTGGAGCACCTTCGCGCCGTAGTAAGCGAGCTCGGCCGCTTCACGGACGTGCAGCTGCGGCACGACCCGCGCGTCCGGGACGACCTTGGGGTCCGCGGTAAGCACGCCCGGCACGTCCTTCCAGAGCGAAACCTCTCGGGCTAAGAGCGCGCGTGCGAGGAGCGTGGCCGTGAGGTCCGACCCGCCGCGCCCGAGCGTCGCGACATGACCGTCGGGTGTTGCGCCCAGAAAACCCGGCACGACCGGGACGATGCCCCTGGCCAAAAGTGGCACCAGCGTTTTGCGAGCGGCTCGCTCGGTCCGCGTGAGGTTCGGCGCGGCGCCGCCAAACGTGCCGTCCGTCTTGACGACCAGGGCGGCGTCGACGTACGCCGCGGGACAGCCAGTCGCCTCCAGGGCTGCCGCGAACAGGTGGGCGCTCAGCCGCTCGCCGCGCGCCACGAGGTAATCCAAGGTGCGCGGCGTGATCTCCCGCAGGATGCCGGTGGCTGCGACCAGCTGGTCGAGCTCGCCGAACGCCTGGTCCACGAGGCCTTGCATCTCGTTCCGCCTGGCGCCCGCTGAAAACAAGGCGCGGGCGACCTGCGCGTACCGCCGGCGCAGCCCACTTGCCGCAGCCCGGAGCGCGCCGCGCTCGCCGCGCGCCACTCTCGCGGCGATCTCGAGCAACGCGTCCGTAACGCCAGCCAGGGCTGACACCACCACGACTACCGGGCCCCGTCGCTGGGTCTGCACGATCGAGACGGCGTGCGCGATCGCCGGCGCGTTGGCGAGCGACGCGCCTCCGAACTTGTGGACGTGCGGTGGACGGGATGGTCGAGACATCAGCCGCCGGAGATGGCGGGGACGATCGTGACTTCGTCGCCGTCCTGGAGCTTGGCCTCGAAGCCCCCGTGGAAGCGGCTGTCCTCGTCGTTCACGTAAAACACGACAAACTTGTACGGATTGCCGTGGTCGTCGCGGAGGCGGGGCGCGAGCTTGGGATACCGCGCGGCGACGTCGGCCACCGCCTCGCCGAGCGTGCCACCCTGCGCTTCCATGTTGCGCTGCCCGTCAGCGAGCGCCGCGAGCACGTTCGGGATGTTGATCTGGATGGACATCGGCCCTCCTCTACGAATTGGGTTGCAGCACCGTGTCGTAACCACCAACGCGTCGACTGACCACGAAATGCTCCGCCTCGACGCCCGCGTCCTGCCAGGCCCGGCCCATGGCGTCCGCCACCGCGGCGGCGCGGGCGGTTGCAGTCAGGGCCACGATCGTCGGGCCCGATCCGCTCAACGTCGCCCCGTGCGCTCCGGCCGCGCGCGCCGCATTCGTCACGGCGTCGTACCCACAGACCAGCGCGCGCCGGTGCGGGACGTGCAACACATCGTCGAGCGCAATGGTGAGCAATGCGGACTCGCCCGTGGCGAGTCCGCGCACCAGCGCCGCCCCGTGCGCCGCCGCCACGGCGGCTGTGGCGTGCGGCACGGAAGCCGGCAGTGCGGCGCGCGCGCGCTTCGTTTCGAGCGGGAAGTCGGGTACCGCGAACACGAACGCGATCGAGGGGTGGACCTCGAGCGGGACGGCGAGGAAGCCGCCGGCCGGGCGGCGCAGGGCGAGCGTCGCGCCGCCGAACACGGCGGGCGCCACGTTATCGGGGTGCCCCTCGATTTCGGCGCACAGGGCAAGGAGCGCCTCGGCCTCGAGCCGGATCCCAAGCAAGGCGGCAGCCGCGGCGGCGCCGGCGACGACGGCCGCGGCCGAGGACCCGAGACCCCGCCCAACGGGAATGTCGGAGTCCGCCGTGAGCGCGAGGCGGGGGACCTCGCGTCTCCCCATGTGACAGGCGGCGGCGAAGCCCTGATAGACCAAGTCTTCCTCCGGTCGAACGGAGAGCCCGCTGAGCGCTCCCCGCCGATCGATCGTGACGGCCGGCGCCGCGCGGTCGTCGGCGCACCGGGCCGACAGCTCGAGCCACCGCTCGACAGCCATCCCCGCACAGTCGAATCCCGACCCCAGGTTCGACGTCGACCCGGGCACGCGAACCGTCACGCCTGCGGCCACTGGTCCACCAGCGTCGCGACCTCGCGGAGCCGCGGAGCGATGACGGGCGCTTTGGGCAGCTCGGACCCAACGGCCTCGATCGTTTTGAGCCCGTGGCCGGTGATGCACAGCACGATCTCGTCCGTCGGGCCGAGCCGTCCGGCGCGCGCCAGCTCCAGCGCCGCGGCCACCGTGACGCCACCTGCCGTCTCGGCGAACACACCCGCGGTCTCGGCGAGCAGCCTGATGCCGGCGCGCAGCTCGTCGTCGCTCACGGCCTGGGCCCAGCCGCCCGATTCTCGGATCGCCTGCGCCGCGCGAATGCCGTCCGCCGGGTTCCCGATCGCGATCGAGCGCGCGATCGTGTTCGGCACCACAGGGACAATGGTCTCGCCGCCGCTCTGAACGAGGTGTACGATGGGCGCGCAGCCCGCTGCCTGCGCCCCGAACACACGGGGAGGCGTCCCTTCCACGAGGCCCGCGTCGAGGAACTCGCCGAAGCCCTTGCGCAACTTCGTCACGAGCGAGCCACCCGCCATGGGAGCCACCACCGCTGTCGGCAACCGCCAGCCCAGCTGTTCCGCAATCTCGAACGCGAGGGTCTTCGAGCCCTCGCCGTAGTAGCTGCGCAGGTTGACGTTCAGCACGCCCCAGCCGAAGCGGTCGGCCACCTGGGCGCAGAGCCGGTTGACGTCGTCGTACGTGCCCTGCACCCGCACGAGGCGGCAACCATACACGCTCGTCGCCACGACCTTTTCCTGCTCCGTCTGGTCGGGAATGAACACCCAGGCGGCGAGCCCGGCGCGGGCGGCATGCGCGGCCACCGCGTTCGCGAGATTGCCGGTGGACGCACAGCCCACGGTCTCGAGTCCGAACGCCGCGGCGGCGTTGAGCCCGGCGGCCACGACGCGGTCCTTGAACGAGAGCGACGGCTGGCAGACGGAATCGTTTTTCACCCACGCGCGCGCGACGCCGAGCCGCCGCGCCAGGGCGGCGGACTCGATCAGCGGCGTGAACCCCGTGTTCTGAGAGTGCGCCGTGTCGCCCTCGAACGGCAGCCACTCGCGATAGCGCCATAACGTGGGGGCGCGGGCGGCGATGGCGGGTCGGTCCGGCAGGTGGCGCTCCGGATCGTACATCGGCTCGAGGGGACCGAGGCATTGGTCGCAGATGGCGACCGGTGCGGCGTCGTGGGTGGCGCCGCAGTTATGGCAGCGCAGCGGCAAGGCGCGAGCGGTGGGTGGTGCGAGCGTCCCTGGCATACGTCCGAGGAACTCCTAAAGCAGAAACGCCCGCAAAGACGAGCCGCGGGCGGTCGCTTTTTAGCAATTGTTTAACGTGGCTGCAATACGCGGCAAATCGCCACGACACATTCAGTTGTCATCCGATAATTACCCGCGCCCAAGCGCCGCGTCAAGCTCGGGAAGGCGATATTTTCCTTCCATGAGATCCAAACTGCGGCTCGGCATCCTGGGCGCGACCGGCACCGTCGGGCAGCGGATGATCAGCCTGGTGGACGGCCACCCCCAGTTCGAGGTGACGGCGGTCGCGGCCTCGCACCGCTCCCAGGGTCGGCCGTACGCCGAGGCGTGTGAGTGGCGCCTCCCGGTGACGATGCCGGCCGCTGTCCGCTCGCTGCCCGTCCGATCGCCCGAACCGCCGCTCGACTGCGATGTCGTGTTGTCCAGCCTGCCGGCGGAGGTGGCGGGCGACGTGGAGTCGCAGTTCGCCGCGGCGGGATACCCCGTCATCAGCAACTCGTCGTCCCATCGTATGGATCCGGACGTACCGCTCGTCGTCCCCGAGATCAATCCCGACCATCTCGCGCTGATCGAGCGGCGCCAGGGCAAGGGCTTCATCGTCACGAATCCGAATTGTTCGACGATCATGCTGGCAATCGCGCTGGCTCCGCTGCACGCTCGCTTCGGAGTGGAGGCAGCCGTCGTCACGACGATGCAGGCGATCTCCGGCGCGGGGTATCCTGGCGTCGCGTCGCTCGACATCGTGGACAATGTGGTGCCCTTTATCGCCAACGAAGAAGAAAAGATCGAGCGGGAGACGCTCAAGATTCTCTCCGCCGACTTCGCGCTGAGCGCGCAATGTCATCGCGTCCCCGTGGTGGACGGACACATGGGCGCGGTGCGGGTGCGGCTGGCCCGGCCGGCCGAGCCGCGCGAGCTGCGTGAAGCGTTCACGGCATTCCGCGGTGTCCCGCAGGAGCTCGCGCTCCATTCGGCGCCCGCGTGCCCGATCATCGTGCGCGACGAGCCCGATCGCCCGCAGCCTCGGCTGGACCGGGACGCGGGCGGCGGCATGAGCGTCACCGTCGGCCGGATCATGCACGACCGCGTTCTCGGTCACCGCTTCGTGGTGCTGAGCCACAATACGATCCGCGGCGCCGCCGGAGCGGCGCTGCTGAACGCCGAGCTGCTGCTTGCCCGGGGTCAGATCGGTGCCCACGGGACGTCCTAGTCGCTGAGGCTCTCAGTAGCGCGGCATCGAGGGGTCCACTTCCGCCGCCCACGCTTCGATGCCGCCGCGGAGACTTCGGACCTTCGAGAAGCCCGCGGCCCGCAGGATCTCGAGCGCGCGCATCGACCGGACGCCCTTGTGGCACTGCGTCACGATCTCCCGATGGCCGTCCAGCTCGGCGAGCCGTTCCGGGAGCTCGCTCAACGGAATCAACCGCGCCCCCGGGATGCGGCAGATCTCCCATTCCCTCGTCTCGCGCACGTCCACGAGATCGAGGTCCCGATTTTCCTTGAGATCGCGCGCCAGGTCACTCACCGTAATCTCCGAGCCCTCGTAGGCGGGCGCCGCGCCGATCCCGCAGAAGGCCTCGTAGTCGATCAGCTCGCGCACCGATGGATTGGGTCCGCACACCGGGCAATTGGGATCCTTGCGGAGTGGCAGCTCCCGGAAGTGGAACTTGAGCGCGTCGAACAGGACCAGCCGGCCCACGAGCGTG
>DATLVL010000354.1:0-15179 GCA_035577525.1 Gemmatimonadales bacterium
TTCCCTCATGTCGGCCCCGGCATACGCCTTTGGTACAGTCCTGGACCAGGTCTTATTCCCCGCCATGGCGAAGGTGCAGGATGACATGAAGCGTCTCGCGGCGGCGTACCGCCGTGGTGTCGCGTTGATCGCGTTGCTCGTACTGCCCGCCAGTGTGGGGATCATCTACCTCGCCCCCGAGGTGATTCGCCTCGCCCTGGGCCCGAAGTGGGGGCCCGCCGTCGTACCGTTTCAGGTCCTCGGGATCGGCATGTTATTCCGCACCAGCTACAAGATGAGCGACTCAATCTCGCGATCCACCGGCGCCGTTTACCGGCGCGCCTGGCGCCAAGTGATCTATGGCGGGCTCGTCGTCCTCGGGGCGTGGATCGGGACGCATTGGGGGATCGTCGGCGTGTCCTGGGGCGCTCTCTCGGCCCTGACCGTGAATTTTTTCCTCATGGGGGCTTTAGGCCAGCAGGTCGCCGGCCTCACCTGGGGTGAGTTCTGGATGGCCCATCGACCCGCCGTTCTCCTCACCCTGGCGTCGTTCCCGCTCGTGTGGGCCGCGACGTCCGCACTGCGGGGCGCCGGGGCTCCGGCCATCGTGACGCTCGGGGTTGGAGGCCTGATCCTCGTCGCCGCGTGCGGGCTGCTCGTTTGGCGTCTGCCGCGGCTGTTCCTCGGGACTGATGGCCAATGGATGGCCGAGACGATGCGTGGGTTTGTGAACAAGCTGCGCCGCAAAGAGGGGCGACCGAAGCTCGGCGGTGCGTTCGACGCAACGGCGGCAGTGGACAAGGGATGACGATCGCCGAGCGTGTGCGACCCGCCGATTCGGCTGCTGCGATCCCGCGACCGGTCCGTCTCGCCGTGCTGCGCGCACTGTTCGACCGGCTGCACGCCGAAAACATCCGGTACTGTCATTGGAAGAGCAATGAGCACTTGCTGGCGTCCTTCACAGGCGCCACCGATGTCGACGTGCTCTTCGACCGCAAGGCGATCATCCCGCTTACACGCATTCTCGGCGCCACCGGTTTCAAGCGATTCGTGGTCAAGCCCGGTCGTGGATATCCGGGCGTAGAAGACTATGTGGGGTTTGATGGCGACACGGGGGCCCTCACCCACCTGCACGTCCACTATCAATTGACGCTGGGCGAGAAGTTCCTGAAGGGACACCGCCTGCCGTGGGAAGAGCGCTACCTCTCGTCCCGCGTGTGGGACCCCGAGTTTGACGTGTACGTGGCCGACCCACATCTGGAGCTGGTCGTGCTGCTGGTGCGGATGGTGATGAAGTGGCGCGCCCGGGATTCGGCCAAAGAGGCGCTCGGGATCCCGTACCTCTCCGGCGGCGTGCTCCGTGAGCTCGCCTGGCTCAAGGCGCGGGTCGACGCGCAACGGCTCGTCGCGGTTGCACGCGAGCTCATCGGGGAGACCGCGGCCGCGCTCCTCCCCGGATTGATCGACGGCTCGCAGCCGTCGGTCCGACAGCTGCGGGCATTCGGCAGGCGCATCACCCCGGCGCTCGACGAGTACCGCCTGTTCGAAGGGACCGAGGGCGCCCGGCAGATGTTGTCACGCGAGCTGGGGGTGGTCTGGTGGAAGCTGCGCAATTGGTTTCGCGGAGCCCCCACGAAAAGCACCCGCACGCTGCCGCAAGGCGGGATCACGGTGGCGTTTCTTGGCGCCGACGGCGCGGGGAAGTCGACCGTCACCGCCACCATGGCGGACTGGTTGTCACGCGAAATCGCCGTCGTCACGACCTACGGTGGCAGCGGCAAGGGATCGGCCTCGTTCTCACGGCGCATCATGCAGCGCGCCGCAGCGCTGCGGCGTCGGCTGATCGGGAGCACGCGTCCACCAGCCCAACCCGCGTCCGACGCTCGAGCTGGTGCCTCCAGCGCGCCGCCGTCGCTCGTTCGATTGGTCTGGATTCTGGCGTTGTCGCGCGAGCGGCGCCGACGTGCGCGCGCAGCGCGCCGCGCCAAGGGGCTCGGCATGATCGTCATCTCCGACCGGTTTCCACAAAGTCAGTTCCCCGAGGGGAACGACGGCCCGCGGCTTACGCGCTGGCGCGAGCACGGGTCCTGGGTGGCTCGCGCCGCAGCCCGGCACGAGGATGAGACATTCCGTCTCGTCGATCTTTCGCCCCCCGATCTCGTCGTGAAGCTGCACGTCACGCCAGCGACCGCCTCGGCGCGCAAGCCGGAGACCCCCGCGGAGCAGGTCCGGAAAGGAATCGAGGTGATCCGCGGGCTGCAGTTCCCGCTTCCCACTCGCGTTGTGGATCTCGACGCCGAACAACCGCTGGCTCAGGTTATGCTCCAGGCAAAACGCGCGGTGTGGGAGACCATTTGACGGGATCAGGAAAGAACGGATGGCTTGCGCGGGTCTCCTGTGCTGAAAGCATCCCGTCAGAAAGCATCACGACAGAAAGCATCCTATAAGCCGACCGATATTACGTTCGTGTCAGCCTACACACACACTACTGGGACGCACTACGACCGCCGCTCGCTCTCGATCAACAATCGCTCTCTATCGCCTTAGAGGTCTTCTCCATGCTCTGGAATCCAACATCCGGAGCAAGCCGTCGCGACTGCCGACGGTCGGCTGGGTCGTCCAGATGAACAGGCAGGCCTGCTGACATGTGTGGCATCACCGGCTTCTGGAGCCCCGGCGGATTCAACGCGGACGAGGCGCGCAGCACCCTCACCGCAATGACGGACGCGATCCGACATCGCGGGCCGGACGATGGCGGGGAGTGGATCGACGGCGCATCTGGAGTCGCGCTGGGGTCGCGGCGTCTGTCGATCATCGACCTGTCCCCCGCCGGTCATCAGCCGATGGAGTCGGCCAGCGGACGACTGGTGATCGTCTTCAACGGGGAGATCTACAACTTCCAGGAGCTCCGGCGGCAGCTGGTCGCCCTGGGCCATCGCTTCCGCGGCCGCTCCGACACCGAGGTGCTCCTGACGGCGATCGAACACTGGGGAGTGCGCGCCGCGCTGGAGCGCTGCAACGGGATGTTCGCGTTTGCGGTGTGGGACCGACTGCAGCGCGTGCTGCACCTGGCCCGAGACCGCGCTGGTGAGAAGCCACTGTACTACGGATGGCTGGACGGGACGTTCCTGTTCGGTTCCGAGCTCAAGTCGCTGCAGCCACATCCGGCGTTTCGCGCACGCGTCGACCGCGACGCGGTGGCGCTGTTCCTGCGCCATGGCTACGTCCCCAGCCCGCATAGCATCTATCTCGGAGTGAACAAGCTGCCACCGGGCAGTCTGCTCTCCATCGATCTTGAGGCAGCGGACCGAGACGCACAACCGGTGGCCTATTGGTCGGTCAGAGCCGCCGCCGAGCGAGGAACGACAGACCCGTTCCGCGGGGATGCGCGCGAAGCGGTGGGAGAACTGCAACGGCTGCTGCACGACGCCGTGGGGATCCGGATGGAAGCAGATGTGCCCCTGGGCGCGTTCCTGTCGGGTGGAGTCGACTCATCGTGCATCGTGGCGTTGATGCAGGCGCAGCGCACCGACCCGGTCAGGACATTCACCATCGGTTTCCGTGACCAGGCACACGATGAAGCGCGCAACGCCGCCGCTGTCGCCCACCATCTCGGGACGCAGCACACCGATTTGTACCTCACACCGGCCGACGCACTCGCGGTCATCCCGCGCTTGCCGACATTGTATGATGAGCCGTTCGCCGACACGTCGCAGATTCCCACCTACCTCGTGTCCCAGATGGCCCGGCAGCACGTGACCGTGTCCCTGTCAGGAGATGGAGGCGACGAGTTGTTCGGCGGGTACCGTCGCCACAGTCTGGGACCGGCACTGTGGCACGCGATGCGGGCAATGCCGCTCGCGCTGCGACGAGCCGCTGGACGGATGCTTGCCCCGAAGCGCGGATCATCCGGTCGACTTGGGGCATACGCCAACCGTATGACTCGCGCGTTGACCGGCAAACGCAGTCTGGTGGAACGGGCTCGCCAGGCGGCGGAGATCCTGCCGCTCGAGTCCCCGGAGCGGCTATACCACTACATGATGTCTCTCTGGAAACACCCGAGCGAGGTCGTCCCAGGAGCCTGCGAAGAGCTCGTGCCGGCAACTGATCCGAGATGCCGGGCCAACCTGGGTGAGGTTGCGGCAAACATCATGATGTACCTCGACTGCGTTGGCTATCTGCCGGGTGACATTCTCGTCAAGTTGGACCGCGCCAGCATGGGAGTAAGTCTCGAGGCCCGGGTCCCGCTCCTCGACCATCGCGTGATCGAGTTCGCCTGGCGCTTGCCGCTCAGCCTCAAGCTGCGGCGCGGCACCGGCAAGTGGATCCTCCGCCAGGTGCTCGACCAGTACGTTCCGCGCCGGCTGGTGGAGGGCCCCAAACGCGGCTTCCACATGCCGATCGCCGATTGGCTCCGTGGCCCGTTGCGCGACTGGGCGGAGGCGCTCTTGGACGAACGCCACCTGCGTGACGGCGGCATGTTCCTACCGGGCCCGATCCGGCGGAGGTGGCGCCAGCACTTGGCCGGGGAGACGCGGTGGGACTACGAGTTGTGGACCGTTCTCATGTTCCAATCGTGGCTCACGGCCAACCAGAACAAGGAACGCGTAAGTCACTGTCTTCACACTACATCGGTGTAACAGGTGCGGCACGTCCGTTGCATGAGATCCCGCCGTGGTGAATGCTCACCTTCGCCAGCAATATTGTAACTCAAAGTCTAACAATAGATTACGATGTTAAGCGAGCACCTTCGGCCCTTGCAAAGAGGGCTTGGACAGGTCGTGCTATATTGACCCCCTTCGCGACGAGAGATTGATGTTGCGTCTTCGCAACAAAATGAGCCACATCAAGCAGATGGCTCGGCAGTGAAGCGTAGCCTCACTCAAACGACCGTCGCTGGAATGCTGTGGATGGTCTACGGCAAGGTCGCGTTCGCCGTCCTGCAGCTCGTCATTCTGGGCATTCTGGCCAGACTTCTGGCTCCGGCAGATTTCGGCGTCATCGCCGCGGCGGAAGTCGTGATCGGCTTTTCGGCGATCGTCTCGCAGCTTGGGCTCGGCCCCGCGCTGGTACAGCGTCCCGAGCTCGAGGACCGGCACGTCGAAACGGCGTTCACCGCGTCGGTGCTGCTCGGCGTCCTGCTCGGGGCAATCATCTGGTTCGGTGCGTCGCTCGCATCCCAGTTCCTGCACATGCCCGCGATGGTGCCGGTGTTGCACGTCCTGGCCTGGGTGTTCCCGCTCCAGGGGATGCAGACCGTCGCATCGTCGTTGATGAGCCGCGAGCTGCGGTTCCGCTGGCTCGCGAATCTCGACGTCATCACCTATGCGATCGGCTACGGGCTCATCGGCGTCACGACCGCGCTGCTGCACTGGGGAGTGTGGGCGCTCGTCGCCGCGCAGATGGCGCAGACGCTGCTCAAGACAATCGTACTGCTGTCACAGTATCCTCCACGGTTCCGCCACTTCGCCGACCGCACCGCGTTCGGCGACCTGATGTATTTCGGCGGCGGGTTCACGATGGCGCGCATCGCGAACTACGTCGCGTTGAATGGAGACGATATGACGGTGGGCCGGTTTCTCGGCCCCACCGCCCTGGGCTTCTACGGCCGCGCCTACGCCCTGATGTCCGCTCCGGCGTACGGGTTCGGCACAGTGCTTGACGCCGTGCTGTTCCCGGCGATGGCCAAAGTGCAGGACGATACACGGCGGCTCTCGACCGCTTATCGGCGCGGCGTCGCCCTGATCGCCCTCCTCGTACTCATGCCGAGCGTGGTGATCGTGCTGCTCGCACCCGAGCTGATCCTGGTGGCGCTCGGCCCCAAGTGGATGGCGGTCGTGACCCCGTTCCGCATTCTCGGGATCGGCATGCTGTTCCGCACGAGCTACAAGATGAGCGACTCGATCACCCGCTCCACCGGTGCAGTCTACCGGCGCGCCTGGCGGCAGTTCGCCTACGCAGGCCTCGTCCTTGCCGGGGCGTGGATGGGACAGCACTGGGGCATCGCTGGCGTCGCCTGGGGGACGCTCGCGGCCCTGACCGTGAATTTCGTCCTGATGGCCGAGCTCGGCCTCGACGTGGGGCACGTCACCTGGGGCGAGTTCTGGCAGGCGCATCGCCCCGCGGTGCTGCTGACCGCCGCGACGTTTCCGCTGATCTTCGCGGCCACGACCGTGCTGCGGCACTTCGCGCCTCCACCCGTCGTGACCGTAGTCGCGGTCGCCGTGCTCGCCCTTGCCGTCGGGCTCTCGCTGATGCTCGCGGCCCCCGGCACCTTCCTTGGCACCGATGGTCAATGGATGCTCGAGACGTTGCGGACGTTCCTCCGCAGACTCCGGCCGCCACGGGCCGTCGCGCCCGCGTTGGCGGTGACCACCGAGTGAGTACTCGCCCGGCAGACCTCGAACCGCGCGTGGCCCGTCCGCCCGCTCAGCCGGCCCGACTGACCGTGCTGGAAGAGCTGTTTCGGCGCCTCGACGCCGAGCAGATCCGGTACGCGCACTGGAAGAGCAACGAGCACCTCGGCGCCACGATGACGGGGGCCACGGACGTCGACGTGTTGATCGATCGGCGCGGCGCGCAGCAGCTGGCCCATGTGCTCACCGGAACGCCGCACTTCAAACGCTTCGTGGTGAAGGCGGGCCGCGGCTACCCCGGGATCGAGGACTACGTCGGCTTCGACGCCCCGACCGGGATGCTGACGCACCTGCACCTGCACTACCAGCTGACGCTCGGCGAAAAATTCCTCAAAGGCCACCGTCTTCCCTGGGAAGAGGCCGTCCTCGCCACCCGGGTCCGCGATCCCGAGTACGGCGTGTGGGTCACGGATCCGCACCTCGAGCTGCTGATCCTCGTCGCCCGCCACGTCATGAAGCTGCGCTGGCGAGACTCGCTGCTGGCGGCTGCCGGCCAGCACTATTTCCGGGGCGGGATGCTGCGCGAGCTGCGCTGGCTGATCGCCCGCGTGCGTCCCGAACGACTCGTCGCGGTCGCGACACCGCTCGTCGGCGCATCTGCCGCTGCGCTGCTCGCGCAGATGGTGGCTGATCCCCAGGGGCGCGGACCGACGATCGGCCAGCTGCGCGCGTTCCGCCGCCTCGCCGACCCGCGGCTGTCGTCGTACCGCATGTACACCGCCTGGGGTGCGACGCGGCGCATGTGGACGCGGGAGTGGACCTGGATCTGGTGGCGCGTGAAGAACTGGTTCTTCCGCGCGCCGACCAAGTCGACGCGGACGCCGCCCCAGGGAGGGCTCGCCGTCGCCTTCGTCGGACCGGATGGGTCGGGTAAGTCGACGTTGACGACCGAAGTGGCGAAGTGGCTCTCTCGCGAGATCGCCGTCATCACGACGTATGGCGGTAGCGGCAAAGGCTCGGCCTCGACGCGGCGCCGCATGTTGCAGCAGGTGGGAGCTCTGACGCGCCCCAAACGCACCGCGGCTCAGCCGCCCCCGCCAACGGGAATCCGGCTGCTCGGAAAATTGCTGTGGGTGCTCTCGCTGGTGCGGGAACGGCGCCGCTGGGCCTTTCGCGTGCGCAGTGCCAGAAGCCTCGGCCTCGTGGTGCTCTCCGATCGCCTCCCCCAGACGCAGTTTGCCGGGCTGAACGACGGCCCGCGCTACGCCGAGTGGCTCACGGCCTCGTCCTGGTTGCGGCGCTTCGTCGCCCGCAAAGAGCAGGCGTCGTTTCGCGAGGCGGAGCTGGTGCCGCCGGACGTGGTGGTGCGGTTGAACGTCCCCATCGAGGTCGCGGCGCGTCGCAAACCCGATACGCCGTCCGACCAGCTGCGGCGCAAAGTCGCGATTGTCTCTCAGCTCAAGTTCCCAGCGGTCACCCGGGTGATCGAGATCAACGGCTCGCAGCCACTCGAGCGCGTGCTGCGAGACGTGAAGGAAGCATTGTGGCCGTGTCTGTGAGCCACGAGCCTCTTGAGAATGGTCAGCAGGTGGTCGAGCTCATCGGGCCGGCCGGAGCGGGAAAGACCAGTCTGTTGCGCGCCGTCGCCGCGCGGGCTCCCAGCGTACGGACGGGGCTGCGGCTCGACCGCGTGCGCGCCTTGCCCGTGGTCGCCTGGCATGCCATCGCCCTGACCCCGGCGACGCTGGACTTGCTATTCTCGGATGCACGGTGGCTGTGGGCCGGATCGCGCCATCTGTGGCGCCTGCGCGCATTTCCTTCGCTGTTGGAGAGCGCGCGCGGCTCGGGGCACCGGACGATCCTGCTCGACGAGGGCCCCGTATTCAGCCTGGGGCGCTTGAGCGTCTTTCAGCGGGCGAGCGAAGGATCGGGATGGCTGGCTCGGGCGTGGAGCGCTGAGGTGGCACGTTGGAGACAGAGGCTCACCGGGGTCGTGGTGCTCGATGCGGACAATGATGTTTTGACGCAGCGGATCCGGAGCCGGGCCAAACAGCACCCGGTCAAGAACGGCAACGACCGGCAGATATTCGAATTCCTTGACGGCTACCGGGCGGCGTATCGAGATATCACGGCGCGCTTGCAGTCCGATGGGCGCGTCCACGTCGTTGAGCTCGATACGACGAGACGACCGTTTGAGGAGATCGCAGCCGACATCGTGACCGCGATGAACGCCTGGGGGCGCCGACCCGAATCGGCTACCGCACAGCGATGGGCGTGATGCGACAGAGACCAGCGCGACGCAGGAGCGGAGCGCTTGCGGCCGGCGCCTTGGCCCATGGCCAGCCAGCGCCGTATCCCGGTGTGGTCCCGGGAGCTCGTCCCAGCGCGATTCTGCTCTGGGCCCTGTACGGCTTTGTGTTCTCCCTGCCGTTCGATGCCCCAGGCCGGCTCCCGCTCGAGCTGACGACCATCACCGGTGCGCTCTTTCTGGCGGTGTGCCTGCTCCAACCCGGATTGTGCTTCGGCCGCCGGCCCAGCGTCACGTGGTGGTTCCTTGGATATCTCTACGTCTATTGGGCGGCCTACGTCGTCGGCGGCGCGCAGTTTACCGGCGACGCGGCCCGGTCATCCCTGTTCTATATCCAGGCGCTGTTGATTTTCGTCGCGTGCTTCAATCTGATGCGCGATCCCAAGGTCGCGCGCCAAGTGATGATCGTGCTGGCGATCGCGGCCCTCGTGCTTGCTCTGATGACGATCCTTGGCATCGAAACGGCGAAGGATTCGGATTCACAGCGGGTGACCGTCTTCGGCCAGAACGCCAACCGCGCCGCGCGCGTGCTGCTCGCGGGCGCCCTGGCGTGGGTCGGGCTCGTCGTGGGCCGGCCCCAGAAGGCGCTAAAACCAGCCATCCTCGCGTGGCCAGCCTTCGCGTTGTGCGTCCTGGGCATGATCATGGGCGGCTCGCGCGGCGGGCTCGTCGCGTTCGCGGGCGGACTGTGGATGTTTTCGATGACCGGCCCCACGATCGGCGTGCGCCTGCGCAACATCGCAGTGACCCTCCTGCTGCTCGGAGGAGCGGGGTTCGCCGCCTACAAATCGCCGCTGATGCAGCAGCGCATCCAGTTGGCGGCCCAGGGCAACCTCGCCAAACGGGAAGTCATCTTCCCCGCCGCACTCGCCGAATTCAAGAGCCGGCCGCTCATCGGCTACGGGCCAGGAAACCAGTACGTTCTGGCCGTCCGTCTGGGCTTGCCGCCGAAGCTCCACCAAACCCGCGATACCCACAACCTCTTTCTCGAGGTCCTGACCGCGACGGGCGTGCTGGGGACGATCCCGTTCGTGTGGGGGCTCTGGGTGTGCTGCTGGTCGGCATGGAAGGCCCGCCGCGGCATCGAAGGCATCCTGCCGGCGGCCCAGATGATGTCGACGATGGTCGGCAACCTGACCGGCAACTACATCGTGCTCAAGCTGCAGTGGGTGTTGCTCGCCTATGCCATGGCGAGCTGGGTCTGGCTCACTCCCAAACAACAGGCGGCTCCCCCCTCGCCGGGCGCGATGCGTCGCGCCCGCATGGGATAGCACTCGGTGCTCATCACCTTTTCGGGACTGGACGGCGCGGGCAAGTCCACGCTGATCGCGTTCGTGAGCGCCACCCTCGAGGGTGAGCGCCGTACGGTGCGGGTGCTGCACCTGAACGACGATGTCGGGATCTACGCGTTCGTGCGTGCCGTGCGCGACCGGCTGCGTGGGCGGCGCCCGCTGGAGCTCGCGCCCGGGACGCCCGATCCCCGGTCGCAGAAGCTGCAACGGGCAGCTCCCGGAGGATGGCGCGGCGTTGCAAGCCGCTGGCGCACCCTGATCATCTGGAACAAGCCGGTGCGCCGGCTGCTGTACCTCATCGACCTGGCGATTTTTCAGTGCTATCGCATCTGGCTCGAGATGGTGCGCGGCCGGGTCGTGATCATGGACCGCTACTTCTACGACACGCTCGTCGATGTCACCAATGGCCGGCCGCGCCTCTGGACGCGCCTGCTGGAGCACCTCACCCCCGAGCCGACGGTGCCCGTTTTCCTCGACATCACCCCCGAGGAATCGTTTCGGCGCAAGCGCGAGTTCTCGATCGACTACCTGCAGCACCGGGCCAACGTCTATCACAGCGTCTTCGCACGAGTCCCGGGCGCGGTGCGGCTGGTCAACACCGACCTGGAACGCACCAAGGCCGCACTGCTCGATGTCCTACACGCGCGGGGCGGCGACGCATGAACGGCCGCGAGCGCATCCTGGTCCTCGACGGGCAGACGAACCAGGCCCTCGCCTGCGTGCGCTCCCTGGGGCGCGCCGGCTACGACGTCGTGGTCGCCGCGACGCGCCGGCGGCCGCTCGCAGCCTGGTCCCGATTTTCGCGAGACCGCTTTCGCCTGCAAGGAGAGACCGTGGCCGCCTTCGCCGAGCTGCGGCGCTGGGCCCGGGACCGCGGAGTCAACGTCGTACTCCCCCTCACCGAGCGTGCCTGCATCCTCTGCAACTACGAGCGGGAGCTGTGGGAAGCGGCGGGGATCACCGTGGGTAGCGCGCCCGATGAGCTGTTGCACCTCGCCTTCGACAAGGCGAAGACTGTCGAGATCGCCCGCGCCAGCGGCGTGGCGGTACCCCCGACGCGCGCTCCCGGCTCGCTCGTCGAAGCGCACGCTGCCGCGCGCGAGATCGGCTTCCCCTGTGTGGTGAAGTCCCGGTACTCGAACGCGTGGGACGGGACGCGCTTTCTTCCCGATCCCGGCACGACGTACGTGCGCGAGGCTCTGGAGCTCGACGACGCGATCCAACAGCACCGCCAGGGCGATCACTGGCCTCTGATTCAGGGGTTCACCCCCGGACAGGGCAAGGGCGTGTTCGCGCTGTTCGACGGTGGCCGCGCCGTCGCGTGGTTCGCGCACGAGCGGTTGCGCGATGTGCGGCCGTCGGGCTCCGGCAGCAGCCTGCGGCGCTCCGCCCCGCTCGACCCCCGGCTGCTCGGCCCCGCAGAGCGGCTCCTCGCGGCCATGACCTGGCACGGCCCGGCGATGGTCGAGTTTCGCGACGACGGCGTCCACGATCCCGTCCTTATGGAAGTGAACGGCCGCTTCTGGGGGTCGTTGCAGCTCACCGTGTCGGCGGGCGCGGATTTCCCGCAGTGGTGGGTGGCCATCCTGCGCGGCCGCACCGTCGATCGCCGCGCCGGCTACGCGACCGGCCTGACGGTGCGCTGGGTATGGGGCGACGTCAAACGCTTCCTTTACATTCTGGCCGGCGCCCCGCCCGGCTATCCGGGTCGCTACCCCTCGATCGCACAGGGCCTGCGCGAGTTGTTCGGCCGCCAGCCACCCGGGACGCGATCGGAAACCTGGCAACCCGATGACCGCTGGCCCGCGCTGGGAGAATGGGTCCAGGGCATCGCCGACCTGCTCGAGGGCCGGCGTGCGGCCTCACGACGCGGTGCCGCGACCCGGACCGCCACTCCCGTGACCGAGCCGGCGGCGACCAAACCCTGAGCATGGACACTCCGATCCGCGTTCTCATGATCACCGCCGGCTGGCCGCAACCGGGACAGCCGCAGACCACGCATTTCGTCAAGCGTCAGGCCGAATTTCTGCAGCGGGCCGGGGTGCAGGTCGACGTGTTCCACTTCCGCGGTGCCAAGCGCCTGTGGAATTACATGCGCGCCTGGCGCGACGTGCGGCCACGCATCGACCCGAATCGCGTCGACGTGGTGCACGCCCAGTTCGGCCAGAGCGGCATCCTGGCCCTCCCCAAGCGGCTGCCGCTCGTCGTCACACTGCGCGGCAGCGACATCCTGGGCATCGTGGGATCCGACGGGCGCTACACGCTGGCCGGACGCGCGTCGCAGGCCGTTACCCGGTTCGCCGTGCGGCGTGCCGACGCGGTCGTCGTCGTGTCGGAGCACATGAAGGCCTATTTCAAGACCGGCGCGCCAATCAGCGTGCTTCCCTCGGGACTCGACTTCGATTTGTTTCGGACGATGCCGCGCGATGAGGCGCGCGACCGGCTGGGCTGGCCGCGCGAGAAGCGCCTCGTGCTGTTCGCCGGGAACCCCGACCAGCCGCGCAAGCGCTACGGCCTGGCGCGCGCCGCCGTCGACGTGTTGAATCGCACGCTGCCGGCGGAGCTGGTCGTCGCCTGGGGGGTCCGGCACACGGACATCCCCTTGTACATGAACGCCTGCGACGTTTTCGTCTTCACCTCGATGCAGGAAGGATCGCCGAACGTGGTGAAAGAGGCCCTCGCCTGCGATCTCCCCGTGGTCTCGGTCCCGATCGGCGATACGTCGGAGCGGCTGCGCGGTATCGCAGGATGCGAGCTCGTCGCCGACGAGCAGCCGGAAGCGATCGCTCAGGCGTTGGAGCGCGTGCTGCGCCGCGGTGGGCGGGTGGCCGGTCGCGTCGCCGTAGCCCACCTCGCCGAGGAAGCGATCACCGCCCGGCTCATCGACGTGTATCGCGGCGCAATCGCGCGCTTCGCCGGGCGACCGGCGCCTTCCCACGCCGAGGGGTCGATGGCGCCCGCCGGCACACTGGAGCGCTAGAGGACCATGTCCACGCACCCGTCGGTCAGTATCGTCGTCCCCTGCCGCAACGAGGAGCACTACATCGTCGAGTGCCTCGACTCGATCCTCGCTTGCGACTATCCCCACGATCGCCTCGAGGTGCTGATCGTCGACGGGATGAGTGACGACGGCACGCGCGCGATTCTGAAGGATTATGCGACGCGACACCCGGAAGTCCGCGTCCTCGACAATCCGCGCCGCATCACCCCCATCGCGTTGAACATCGCGATCCGGGCGGCCCGCGGGGACGTCATCGTCCGGATGGACGCGCACGTCGTCTACCCGACCAACTACGTCTCTCGCCTCGTCGCGGCGCTCGACGAGTTCGGCGCCGACAACGCGGGCGCGGTGCTCCGCACGCTCCCCGCCAACCAGACACCGATGGGACGGGCGATCGCGATCGGCATGTCGCACCCCTTCGGCGTGGGGACATCGTACTTCCGGATCGGCACCGCGGAGCCGCGCTGGGTGGACACGATCGCCTTTTTCTGTATCAAGAAAGCCACGTTCGACCGCGTCGGCTTGTTCGATGAGGAGCTGATCCGCCATCAGGATGGGGAGTTCAACGCCCGGCTGATCAAGGCCGGCGGGCGTATCCTCCTGATCCCCGACATCGTGTCCTATTACTACGCCCGTTCGACGCTGCGCCAGGTCGGGCGCATGTTCTACCAGTACGGCTACTTCAAGCCCCTCGTGGCGAAGAAGCTGGGTCGCTTCATGACGATGCGGCAGCTCATTCCACCGGGCTTCGTGCTCGGTCTCGTCGCGTCGGGCATCGCAGCGTTGCTCTGGACGCCGGCGGTCTACCTCTTCGGGCTCGTCCTCGGCAGTTACGCCGCCGTGGTCCTCGGGGCCGCCGTTCAGACGGCCATGAAGGAGGGACCGGCGACGGGGCTGGCGTTCGTCACCGTCCTGCCCGCGATTCACGTCAGCTACGGCCTCGGGTTCTGGCGCCGCGTCATCGAGCTGCTGCTCCCCGCCCGCACGGGGGCCGCCGAGCGCGCCGCCGAGCTGCCGTTGTCGCGCTGAGCATGGTCGCGATGGCGTCCCGGCCGGAGATCGCCAGCCTGATGTACCACGAGGTCACCGACGACGCGTCGTCGACGGGGTTCCAGCGTCCCGGGGCACTCGCCTATAAGCATTCGACCGCCGCGTTCACGGAGCACTTGCGCCGCATCGACGCCGCGGCCGCCGTCATGCCGGGACGCGTCGTGGACATCGACTTCACCGAACCGGGACGCCACGTGCTGCTCACGTTCGACGACGGCGGCAAGAGTGCCCTGGTCGCGGCGGAGCTGCTGGCCAAGCACGGCTGGGCGGGCCACTTCTTCATCGTCACGAGCCTCATCGGCAGCCGCACCTTTCTCAATGCGGAAGAGGTGCGGGCATTACGCGGCGGCGGGCATATCGTCGGCAGCCACTCGCACACCCATCCCATGATCTTTCGCTCGCAGGCGCCGCACAAGATGGCCGAGGAGTGGCGCACCAGCTGCGATATCCTGGGACAGATCCTCGGGGAGCCGTGTGTTTCCGCCGCGGTGCCAGGCGGCGATATCTCCGAGGCGGTACTGGAATCAGCGAGCGGCGCCGGGCTCCGTTACCTCTTCACTTCGGAGCCCTGGCTCGTACCGCGCCGGGTGGGAGACTGCTGGATCCTGGGGCGCTACAGCGTGAAGATCACAACCTCGCCGGCACGCATCGAGACCCTGGTGCGGTTCAAGAGCTGGACGCGTGCTCTGTGGCGCCGGCGGCTCAAAGTGTTGGCCACGCAGATCGCCCCGCCGCTCTACCGCTACTACATCAGGGCCCGGTCGAGTTAGACCCTAGTGGCAGGTCCCCGTACCCGAATCGGTGTAGGTCCCGGCTTGTGGAAACCCTTGAGCCGGGAGGAACTCCCAGCGGTAGGAGTTGGGATAGAGAGTCAGGCGCAACACGCCACGCGAGAAGTTGGCGACGTCGCTCGCTTCGACGTTGGACGGGTTGTTGGGGAAGTTGCTGTGCGCCTCACCACCGCCGGTCCCGACGATGAACTCCCGTATGCCCGCGCTCGTCGCCAGCCCAAGCGAGTCCTGCGGAGCGAAGCGCTCATACAGGTGGTCGTGACCGTTGATGACCACCTCGGCACCCGCATTCTCGAGCGCCTGCCAGAGGCGTCGCACCCGCGTGCCGGCGCCGTTCGACGATCCCGAGGTAAAGAGCGGCCGGTGCCACAGCGCCAGCACGCATTGGTTGGTCCGTCCGAC
>DATLVL010000355.1:0-5743 GCA_035577525.1 Gemmatimonadales bacterium
CGGCACTTCGCCGTGGAGTTGGCGGGCGCGTCCGCGGGCCGGGCCACCGTCGGCGCTTTGCCCGAGGCGGCTGTGGCTCCGACACCAGCGGCGGCCGGGGCGGCGGCAGCGGGCGCAAAGGCGGGCGCCGCCGTCAAGGCGTGATCCACGCCGCCATGACGCGAGCATGCGCCCTGGGACGTCTTCGCGGTGGAGTACGTCCCGTCCTTGCACTGGAACGTCGCGCTCGCCGGAGCAGCGCCGCCGGCGGGGGCACTCGCGGCCGCACCAGCGGCCGGGGCGGCGCTCGAGGCGGCAGCTCCACCCATGGCGTGATCCACACCGCCGTGGCGCGAGCAGGCGCCGGTGGACGTCTTCGCCGTCGAGTAGCTGCCGTCTTTGCACTGGAACGTCGCGCTGGCCGGGACGCCACCCGCGGCGGTCGACGTACGCGCCGTGCTGCTCCGGGTCGTGGTGGCCGAGCTCGAAGTGCTGGTTGAAGTCTTGTTGAGGAGCTGGGCTACGCCGCCATGGGCCGAGCAGCGGCCGCGCGAGCTCGTAGCGGTGGAGTAGCTGCCGTCCTTACACTTAGCCGTCGCGCCGGCCGGGGCCTGCCCGGCGAGCGCCGTTCCCCCCAACCCCAACAGCAGGAGAACGGCTATTTGGTGGGTACTACGCATACGACCTCCGCGAAAAAAGGCGTGGGACGTGAATGAGCGTTGAGGATTCTTTGACATTACATATACGTTAGTAGGAACGAATCGCCAGCAGGTAAAGACCTACAGTTCAGGAGGCTTGATGAAACGCGCGATATGGATGACCGCGGTGGCGACACTCGCCGTGGCCGCCTGCGCAAAAGGAGATAAGGGCGCGCAGCAGCCCGCCGACTCGACCGCCCGTAACCTCACCATGGCTCCGACGGAGTCGTCGGGGGCGATGCACGATGTCCCGACCAATCCGCCCCCCTCCAATCCGTCGACCACGGCAGCGCCGCCCAAGTCACAGCCGCCCGCGGCGAAGCCGATCACACCGACCCGCACGACGCCGCCCGCGCCGGCCACCCGCACCGCCGCGGTCGGGACGTTCGTCGACGTGGCCATCAGCGACACCATTTCCACCCGCAACACGCGGGCGGGCGCCGAGTTCAACGGGTCCGTCGTCGCGGACGTGAAGAACGCCCAGGGGCAGGTGGTGATACCCGCCGGATCCCTAGTGCATGGGACCGTCGTCGAATCGAATCCGGCGCCCAACCCGCGCACACCCGGCTCGCTGGTCGTCAAATTCACCAGCATTACGGTTCGTGGATCCGATTACCCGATCGATGCACGCATCGACTCGCTCGAAACGGTCAATAAGGGGCGTGGCGTGACGGGGGCCGATGCGGCGAAGGTGGGCGCCGGCGCGGCCGCCGGAGCGATCCTCGGCCGCGTGTTGGGGAAGAACGGCAAAGGCGCCGTCATCGGTGGCGTGGTCGGTGGTGCGGCAGGCGCGGCCGTGGCGAATCAGACGCGCGACATCGATATCGTGCTCCCCAAGGGAGCGCATATCAATGCGACGCTGAGCACGGCGCTGACGGTAAAAGCGAGCTGAGCTAGTACCCCGCCGCATTACCTCCGCTGCGCGGGTCGGCCACGCCAATCCATCCGGCCGACCCGCGCTCGATCGCCATCACGAGCGCGTGATACCCCCACTCGTGCAGCCCGTGTCCCATGGCGCGCAGCGAGTCCAGCACCGCGGGCGTCCAGCCGCCGCGCTCCATGGCGATCGTGTCGGGCAGCGCCTGGTGGTGCGCGCGGGGCGCTTCCACTGCCATCGCCAGCGACATGTGGTGGTCGATCACGTTGCTGATGACGTGATAGACCGCGGTGATGATGCGCGGTCCCCCGGGGGCGCCGAGCACCAGGAACAGCTTGCCCTGGGGATCGAGCACGATCGTCGGCGTCATCGCCGACAGCATGCGCTTGCCGCCGGCGATGGCGTTCGCTTCGCCCTGCACCAGGCCATACATGTTGGGCTTCCCCGGCGCCGCCGCGAAGTCGTCCATCTCGTCGTTGAGCAGGAAGCCGGCGCCCGTCACGGTGACGGCGCTGCCGAAACTGTTGTTCAGCGTCGTCGTCACTGCGACGGCGTTGCCGGCCGCGTCCACGATCGAGTAGTGCGTCGTGTTGCTGCCGCCGGGTGCGCCGGACTCGAATGGCGGCGTCGGCGTCGCGCGCCGCGGGTCGATCTGCGCCCTGAGCGTCGCCGCGTAGGACTTCGAGAGCAGCCGCTCGAGCGGCATCTGCACGAAGCCGGGGTCGCCCAGCCAGTGGTTGCGGTCCACGAAGGCGCGCCGCATCGCCTCGGTCTCGAGGTGCACCAGGGCGGCGCTGCCGAACGGCGGCAGAGAATCGTAGCCCTCGAGGATGTTCAGCACCTCACCCATCGTGACCCCGCCCGAGCTGGCGGGCGGCATCGAGTAGACGGTGTAGCCGCGGTACGCGATGCGCACCGGCGTCCGCCAGATGGCGTGGTAGCCTCGGAGATCGCCTTTGGTGATCAGTCCGTGTCCGCGCTGCATTTCGGCCACGATCAGGTCGGCGATCCGGCCTTTGTAGAACACGTCGGGCCCCGAATCGGCGATGAGCTTGAGCGTCCGCGCGAGATCGGGCTGGCGGAACGTCGTCCCCGCCGCCGGCGCCTTGCCGTCGACCAGGAACTGCGACCGCGAAGCGGGGAAGTGCCCCAATCGGTCGGTGTCCCCTGTGATGTCCCTGCTGCGCGACTCGTCGAGCACATGCCCCTGGGCGAGCGCGATCGCGGGGGCGACGAGCGTTGCCCAGGGAAGATGGCCGTGCTGCTGCCACGCTTCATACATGCCCGCCACGCTGCCGGGTACTCCTGAGGCGAGATGGCCGGTGACGCTGGCCTCGGTCGGATTGCCGGCGGAGTCGAGGTACATGTTGCGCGTCGCCGCGCCGGGTGCCATCTCGCGGTAGTCGAGTGCGCGAACCGTTCCCGCCGTGTCGCGATACAGGATGAATCCGCCGCCACCGATGTTTCCCGCCGACGGCAGCACCACTTCGAGTGCGAACCCGACCGCCACGGCGGCGTCGATCGCGTTGCCACCCTGCTGCAGGATGCGGCGACCGACCTCGGTGGCGAGCGGATGACCGGTAGTGACCATCGCGCGCGGTGCCGTGACGGCGACGGCCCGTCCCGCGAGCGCCCATGTCGCGGGCCAGGGGGAAGAGGCCGGCTGCGGTGGCGTTTGTGCGCGGCTGGCGGAGCCACAGGCCGCGAGCATGAGGAGCGGAAGAATACGAAGTGTGCGCATGATCAATTGTGCAGTGTGACGACCGACCCGGTCAACCGAGGCACCCCACGGACTTTTGGGGTACTGAAGGACCATGACACTACTCGACCTTCTTCTCCTGCTGGCTGTTGCCGGAATCATCGGCGCGATCGCGCAGGCCCTGGCGGGTTATTCGCACGGCGGGTGCCTGGCCTCCGTCGCCGTCGGCTTCGTCGGCGCTGTGCTCGGCGCCTGGTTGGCTCGCAAGACGGGACTCCCGGAGCTGTTCGTGGTCACGGTCGGGGGCACCAGCTTCCCGATCGTATGGTCGGTGATCGGGGCGTCGCTGTTCGTGGCCGTGATCGGGTTCATGTCGCGCAGCCGTCCCCGGGCGGGCTGATCCGGGTTAATTTCTTGGCCTCCATGGCCGATCGCCCCGACTTTCTGGATCCTCGCCTCACCGAACAACGCAATCCGCGAACCCAACGCATCGACGTCGCCTCGAGTCTCGAGATCGTCGACCTGATCAACGCCGAGGATCAGACCGTCGCACCGGCGGTGCACGCCGTGCGCGAGCACATCGCCCAGGCGATCGAGCTCGTCGTGCAGGCATTCGCGGCGGGCGGCCGGCTGGTCTACGTCGGGGCGGGGACCTCGGGCCGCCTCGGCGTGCTCGACGCCGCGGAGTGTCCCCCCACCTTCGGCTCACCCCCCGAGCGCGTGGTTGGGGTGATCGCGGGTGGCTACCCCGCGCTCATCAAGAGCGCAGAGGGCGCCGAGGACGACGTCAACGCCGGGATGGCGGCGATGGACTTGGCCCAGGTCACGCCGGCCGACGTCGTCGTCGGGATCGCGGCCAGCGGCACGACCCCGTACGTGCGCGCCGCCCTGTCACGTGCGCAGACGATCGGGGCGAAGACCGTCATCGTCTCGTGCTCGCCGCCCCCCACGCTGCTGGTCGAGACGTGCGACGTCGCGATCGTCCCGATCGTCGGGCCCGAAGCGCTCACCGGCTCCACCCGGATGAAGGCCGGTACCGCCACCAAACTCGTGCTCAACACGATCAGCACCGGCGCGATGGTGCGCAGCGGCCGCGCCTACGGCAACCTCATGGTCGACCTGCTGGCGTTGAGCGATAAGCTGCGTGACCGTGGCGAGCGCATCGTGATGGAGGCCTGCGCTGTCGACCGCGAGCGCGCCCGCGCCGCGATCGTCGCCGCCCGAGGCTCGGTGAAGCTGGCGATCGTCATGGTGAAGGCCGGCCTAGACAGGGACGCGGCCGCCGCGCTGCTCGAGCGTGCGGGTGGGTTGGTGCGCAAGGCGATCGGCGATCCGCCGCAAGCGACCGAAATCGTCCGCGAGGACAGTTGACGTACCTCGCCATCGGGTTGATGTCGGGGACGTCGCTCGACGGCGTGTCGGCGGCGCTGGTGCGGCTGGAGAGCGATCCACCGGACGCCACGCTGGTGGCGTTTCACCAGGAGCCCTACTCCGCGGCCGAGCGCGGCCAGATCATCGACACCATCGCGCGCGGCGGCGCGCGGGAGCTGTCGATCCTGCACGTCGCGTTGGGGGAGCGGTTCGCCGGCGCGGTGCTGCAGCTCCTCGCCACGGCCAGGGTCGCGCCGCGCGACCTCGCTTTCGTCGCGTCCCACGGCCAGACCGTCTGGCACGAGCCCGGGCAGGCCACGCTGCAGCTCGGCGACTCCGCCGTGCTCGCCGAGCGGACGGGCGTCCAGGTGGTGAGCGACTTCCGCGCGCGCGACGTGGCGGCGGGCGGCCAGGGCGCACCACTCGTTCCCCTCGCCGACGTGATGCTCTTCGGTCACCCCGAGCAGGGTCGGCTGCTGCTCAACATCGGCGGCATGGCGAACGTGACCTGGGTGCCGCGGCGCGGCGAGACGAAGGGCGCTCTCGCCTTCGATATCGGTCCCGGCGTCGCCGTGATCGACGCCGTTACCCGCACGCTCGATCCCGACGCGCCCTACGACGTCGACGGCGAGCGTGCCCGCCACGGCCGTGTGCCGCCCAAGGCCCTCGCCGCCCTCCTCGCCGAGCCGTTCTTCGACGAGGCGCCGCCGAAGAGCACCGGCCGCGAACGCTTCGGCCAGGCGTTCGCCGATCGCGTCATCGCGCTCGCGGGTGCGGGGAACGACGCCGTCACCACCGCGACCGCCCTGACCGTCGAGGCGATCGGGCGGGCGCTCGAGCGCTGGACCCCCGCCGCACCCGAAGATGAGCTGGTGATCTCGGGTGGCGGCGCGCGCAACCCGGCGCTCGTCGAGCAGCTGGCTGCGCGCGTGCGCCCACGTCCCGTGCGACGGTTCGATGAATTGTTTTTCGATGGGGATGCGAAAGAGGCGGTGGCGTTCGCGTTCTTAGGGCTTCAAACGATCCTGGGAAGGCCTGGGAATCTGCCGGGAGCGACCGGAGCGAGGGGCGAACGGGTGCTGGGGCACGTAACTCCTGCATGAAGTAGAAGCGTCGTCA
>DATLVL010000356.1:0-2211 GCA_035577525.1 Gemmatimonadales bacterium
CAGCGACGATTTGCCGACGTTGGGGAGGCCCGCGAGAACCACCGTGCCGCAGCGCGTCGCCATCGTCGTCAGCGACGGAAGTCCCGCGCGGCGGCGATGAAGGCGTCGAACAGCCGCCGCATGCGCGGGTCGACGTCGACCAGATCCTCGGGATGCCACTGCACGCCGAGCACGAAACGATCGTCCGTCACCTCCACGCCCTCGATCAGCCCGTCGCTCGCGAGGGCCACGGGCGTGAGCCCCGGCGCGAGCCGCGCGATGCCCTGGTGGTGCATGCTGTTCACCGGGAGGACGTCCGTCTCGAGCAGACTCGCGAGCCGCGAGCCCGGAGCGAGCCGCACGTCGTGACTGAGATCGTCACGGCGGCGGCCGCCGGTGGGAAACTGATCGTGCTTCACCGGCGAGGGATGCTCGGCGCCGACGTCCTGATACAGCGTTCCGCCGACGGCGACGTTGAGGATTTGCGCGCCGCGGCAGACGGCCAGCACCGGTTTCTTATCCGCCAGGGCCCAGCGCGTCAGCAGCAGCTCGGTCCAATCGCGCGCGGGATCGATGCGACCGCACGCGGCTCCGCGCGTCTCCCCGTAGGTCGCGGGATCGATGTCCACGCCGCCCGGAAGAAACAGTGCGTCGGTACGCTCGTAGATGCCGCGCAGCGTCGCCTCATCGCCCTCGAGCAAGGGAATCACCCACGGGATCGCGGCAGCCGCGACGAGCACCTGCACGTAGCGCTGGCTCATCACCCAGCAGCGGGGCAGCTGATCGGGGATCGCTTCGAGCGTCTGCGTCGTGATGCCGATGACCGGCCGATCCGCCATGCCGCTTACAGCCCCTCGGCGGTCTCGGCGATCAACTGATCGACGACCGCTTTGTGGTCGTTGGTGCGCTGGTACGTGGCCAGCTGCCGGTCGGCGCTCGAGCCTTCGGCGAGAATCTTGTAGGCGTACGACACTTCCTGGCGGCTGCCCAGCTCGTCCACCACGTCACCGATGAACCACTCCACGAGCTCGCGAATCAGGTCGCGTGCCGGGAGCTCCTTGCTCTTGCCGAAATCGATGAGCTGGCCGTCGAGGCCGTAGCGCACGGCGCGCCACTTGTTCTCCTCGATGAAATCAGCCGGGTAGACGCGCAGCGTCATGTTGTCGCGCCGCAGCTTCCACAGTTTCGCCACGACGGCCTGGAGAATCGCCGCGATGCACACCGCTTCGTCGACGCGCGTGCACACGTCGCAGATACGGAACTCGAGAGTGGGATAGGACCAGTTGGGGCGCACGTCCCACCAGATCTTGGTGCCGTCGGGGATGCAGTTGGTGGCGGTCAGCATCTCGACCAGGTCGGTGTATTCGCTCCACGAGCGCAGCGCCCGCGGCACGCCGGTGCGCGGAAAGCCCCGGAACACCACCGAGCGGTACGACTTGAGTCCCGTATTGCGCCCCACCCAGAAGGGCGAGCTGGTGGAGAGGCAGAGAATGTGCGGCAGCACGTAGCGCGACACGTTGAGCGCGTCGACCAGGAATTCACGGTCCTCGATGCCGATGTGGACATGCGTCCCGAAGATGAGCAAGCGCTGGGCCAGCTCCCCCATGGCCTCCCGCAGCCCGAGGTACCGCTCGGTCTGCGTGATCTCCTGGCGCTCCCACGAGGAGAACGGATGCGTGCCGGCGGCCGCGATGCGCAGTCCGTTCTTCGCCGTCAGCCCGATCACTTCGCGCCGCAGCTGGGCCAGCTCGACGCGCAGCTCGGCCGGCGTCCGGCACACCTTGCTGCCGACTTCCACGATCGACTGGTGCAGCTCCGGTTTCACCTGCGACAGCACCCGGTGGTCCTGCTCGAGAATCTGGGTGATGTAGGACTTCAGCTCCCGCGTCTCGGGATCGATGATCTGATACTCTTCCTCGATGCCGAGGGTGAGCGAGGGCGCCTTCATCGGGGCTCCACGAGCATGGTGGGAACCTGGGACCCGCCGCCGGCGGTGACGTTGACGAGCGCCGCCGTCGACAGCCGTGAGAGGCAGCCGTCGACGTAGGTCCCCTGGCAGGCGAACGGATCGGTATCGAGAATGCGGTCGGCGATCTGCAACGTGCCGTCCGCGACGCTGGGATACGGCTCGCGCGGCACCGGCACGCGTTCCTGCACCACGTGCGGCTCGGCCAACCCCGCGCGCACGCGCTCCTGCCACTCGGCATCCGAGATTTCCCAGCCGAGCACCAC
>DATLVL010000357.1:0-7887 GCA_035577525.1 Gemmatimonadales bacterium
AAGCTAGGCGCGCTCGGCGGGATCCTGCCGGTAGAAGCCTTTGAGCTCGCTGTAGAGGTCGGGATAGCGCTCGCGCATTTCGACCGGCCGCTCGAAGAACAGCTCCGTCGCCACCGCGAAGAACTCGGCACGATTGGTGGCGCCGTAGGCGTTCAGCAGATCGGACTCGCCGTCCTTCGTCTGCCGTTGCAGCTCTTCGAACCGCTCACGTAACACGCGGGCCCAGACGCGCGTCGACTGCGGCGCCTCGAGCAGCGGAATCCCGTCCACATATCCGTCCTCCTGGTCGAGCTCGTGGGCGAACTCGTGCAACACCACGTTGTGTCCATCCCTCGGCTCCACGGCGCTCTGCTGCACGCTCTCCCAGGACAACACGATGACGCCGCGCAGCGATTCGCCCAGGAGCGGCGCTGGTTCCCGCTCCGGCTCGACTCGCACATGACGGTCGAGCAGCGGCGCTCTGGGGACGAACGTGCCCGGATACAGGATGATGCTGCGGACGCGGGGGAAGGGACCGGTATCGAGGTGCAGCAGGAGCACGCACGCCTGCGCCGCGACGATCACTTTGATTTCTTCGGTAATGGCGAGGCCGTCGATTCCTTCGAAGTTCTTCTCCCGCACGAACCCGCGTACCAGCCACAGCAGTCGATCCCATTCCTCGGCCGTGAGTTTGCGGGCGAGGGGAACGCGATCCTCGATGAGCGGACGCCACGTGGCGGGTACGTCGGTGGGCGCGCGCCGCGAACGGGACGGCCGCCAGCTCCGCACCAGCACCCAGCCGACGAGGAGCCCAAAGAGCAGGATCGCGGCTGCCGCCGGGAGTACGAGCGACTCCATCAGGTCGTCGTCGCGCTCCCGGTGGGGAACAGCCGCGCCAGCGCTCGCAGCAGCTGCCCCTCCGGGGAACCGCCGTCCGGCGCCTCGGCGAGGACGACTGCCAGCCGCCGCCGCAGCAGTGGATCGCGGCACGCCTGGGCGGCGAACTGCATGGTGAGCGGGATGAACCAGGCGGCCTGGCGCGCACCCGCGCCGGCACGGGCGACGGCGGCGAACTGCTCGAACAGTCCGAGCAGGAAGGCTCCCTTGGAGGGGAATTGGCGGTAGATCGCCCCTTTGGTGTAGCCCGCGGCGCGGGCGACATCATCGAGCGTCGCGAGGTCGAAGCCGTGATCGGCGAAGACCTTGAGACCCGCCTCGAGCAGCAGGCTCCGTGTCTCTGCCTTGCGGCGGAACTGCGTAGAACTCATGCGTATCTAAGATACCGATGAGTAGCGTTATCACAACTCGGTCAGCCGGTGCCGCGGCATTTAGATACCGTATGGACTCTTAGATTCTTGTTGGTATCATTTGAATTGACCTTGACGCGCGCGACCGACTCTCTAGGTTCTCCCCCTTCGCGACGCTCCCCGGAGAAGCGTGCAGATGCCGTACATCATCGTCGAACCCTGCATCAACGTAAAAGACCGCTCCTGCGTGGATGTCTGTCCGGTGGACTGCATCTATGAAGGAGAGGACCAGCTCTACATCCACCCCGACGAGTGCATTGATTGCGGCGCCTGTGAACCGGAGTGCCCGGTGACTGCGATCTTCCCCGAGGAAGACGTCCCGCCGCAGTGGAAGTCGTTCATCGCGAAAAACAAGGACGTCTTCCAGAGTGCCAACCCGCCTGGCAAGCCGTCACCGGAACGAGGCATGAAGTAGAAAGTTCTCGAGCGCCTCGTTGACCAGCTCGGGGCGCTCCAGTGGTGCCAAATGCCCCGCCTCCGGCACCTCCACGTACGTCGCCCCACGAATCCGTTGTGCCATCGCCCGCATCCCCGCGGCCGGGGAGATTTCATCTTCGCTGCCGCCCAATACGAGTGCCGGGACGCCGATCTGCGCGAGTACGGGACCGGAGTCCGGACGGTCGCGCATCGCCTGCAGTGCACCGACCAGACCGGGGACGAGCAACCGCGACGCCATGGCGCGCACCGTCTGCACCACTGCAGGTCGCTGCGCGCGCGTCGTCGCGCCGAGCAGTTTCGGCAACAGCCGTTCCGCGATCGCCGCTGCTCCGTCGCGCTCCGCCACGCGCATGAGCTCGTCGCGCCCTGCCTTCCCTTCTGCCGTGTCGGGCTCGGTCTTCGTATCGCAGAGAATCACGCCGCCGACCCGCCCCGGGTGCCGGCGCAGCACCTCGAACAGGATGTAGCCTCCCATCGAGAGGCCGCACCACACCGCGCGATCGATTGCCGCCGCGTCGAGTACGCCAATGAGGTCGTCGGCATACACGCCCATCGAGTACCCGCCGACGGGCGCGGCGCCAACCCTGATGCCGCGCAGGTCCGGCGCGATACAGCGCCAGCGGGTGAGCCGCGCGAGCTGCGGGCGCCATTGCTCGTGGTCGAACGGAAATCCGTGCACGAACAGGATCGCTGGGTATGTTTCGGCCATCTCCAACTCGCGAAGGTGAGCGATGCGGGTTCCGACTGAGTATATACGCCACGCCGCGCGGGCCGCCCGCAAGTGCGCCGGCGATCCTCTGGGGGGGGCGCCGCAGCCGGCCGACCCCGAGTTCTACAAGGTCCTGGCCAAGGCTTTGGAGGAGATCGCGTCCGGCCTCGAGCTGGTCGGCAAGCCGCACGAGTGACGGACTATCGCTACGTCGACACCGCGGCGGCACTCGCGGAGGTGATCGCCGCCGCGCGCAGCGAGCCGCTCGTCGCCGCGGACACCGAGGCGGCGAGCTTCCACCGCTACAAGGACCGCGTGTACCTGGTGCAGCTGTCCACGCGCAGCACCACCGCCGTCATCGATCCTCTCGCCATCGCCGATTTCAGTTCGTTCGGTGCGCTGCTCGCCGACGCGAACGTCGAAAAGGTATTCCACGACGCCGACTACGATCTGCGCACTCTCGATCGCGACTACGGTTTCCGCGCGCGGCATCTGTTCGACACGCGCATCGTGGCACAGTTGTCGGCCGAGCCGGCCATCGGCCTCGCCGCCCTGCTCGAGAAATACCTCGGCCTGCGTCTCACCAAAGCGCATCAACGCGCCGACTGGTCGCAGCGCCCGCTGACTCCCGCGATGCTCGCCTATGCCGCGGACGACACTCGCCACTTGCCCGAGCTGCGGGACGCGATGCGCGATCGGCTCAACACCCTGGGACGGCTCGCCTGGGCGGAGGAGGAGTTTCGCCATCTCGAAGATCTGCGTTGGACGGGGCCGGCGGACGACGGTCAGGCCTATCAGCGCATCAAAGGGGCCAAGGCGCTTCCGCCGCGATCGCTCGCCGCGCTGCGCGAGCTCGTCGCCTGGCGAGAAGGGGTCGCCGCCGAGCGCGATACCGCGCTGTTCCGCGTCATCGGCAACGAGGCGCTGCTCGGCGTGAGCCGCGCGCTGCCGCGCTCCATCGGGGACCTGGGCGCGATCAAAGACCTGCCCGCGAGCCTGGCCCGCCGCCACGGCTCCGCGCTCGTTGCGGCCGTCGACCGGGCGCTCGCCCTCCCCGAACAGGCTCTCCCGACACGCGAGCGCGCCCCCCGGGCGCCCCACGATCCGGATCTCGACGGTCGGGTCGAACGGCTGAAAGTCGCGCGCAACACCGTCGCCCAGCAGCTGGGCCTCGATCCCGGCGTGTTGTGCGGCAAATCGACGCTGGAAGCCATCGCGCGGCAGCGCCCCGCGGACCTGGCGGGGCTCGGGCGAATCGAGGATGTACGGAAGTGGCAGGTGGAAGTCCTGGGCGCCGCCCTGCTCGCGGCGCTGTAACCCGCTAGAAGCCGAGCATCGCCCGGATCTTCGGCTCGATCTTCTCCGGCGTCCAATACGGCTCCCATACGATCTCGATATCCACGTCCTTCACGCCTTCCATCGGGCGCAACGTCTTGTGGATGTCGTTCATGATCTGCGGGCCCGCGGGACATCCCGGTGAGGTCAGGGTCATGCGGATGTGCACGTTGCCGTCCTCGATATCGACCTCATAGACCAGCCCGAGATCGATGATGTTGAGGTTCAGCTCCGGATCCTTGACGCCGCGCAGGGCCGTCCAGACCGCATCCGACAATGTCGTTTCCGTCGTCACGTCGCCTCCTCCAACGCCAACCTATGGCGCACGGTTCGTGGCCGGGAGTCCCCGCACGGCACACAGCCGTCGCTCGGCGATGCGCCGGTACACGCGCCGCGCCACGGGACGCACGCCGGGCACGGCAAATCCCCACACCCACCAGCGCTTCCCCGGCAGCAGCTTGCCGAGCTCCGGGACTGCGTCGGCGCCGGCGAACACCCGGCCATCGGGAAGCACCAGATGCATCGCCGCTGCGAGCGCCGGCAGCGCGATCCCGAAGCGCGCCACGGCGCTCTCGTCCTGAAACGGCACGTAGCGCAAGCGATGTTCCCGGTCCCAGCGCTGCAGCCGCTGTACCGCCTCGCGGCACATGCCGCACTCCCCGTCGTAGATCAGGGTCGGCAGCCGCGCGTCAGCGTCGGGCATCGCTCGCCTCCGCGGCGAGATCCGCCAGCCGCCCGCGTACCCGTTTCAGTGTGGTGAACGGCTTGCGCGTGTGCGGCTGAAAGGCGCGATTCGTGAGCAGTGCCACGAAGACCCCGCGGTCGGGATCGATCCACAACGATGTTCCGGTCCATCCCGTGTGTCCGAAGCTGTGTACCCCGAAGCGGGTGCCCGCGCTCGACACCTCTTCCCCCGTGGGCACCGCTTGCCACCCCAGCGCCCGCGCCTCGCTCCTGCCGCCGAACCACGCCGCCCGCGTGATGAACGTATCCACCGTGGCCGCGCGCACGATCCGCGACCCGTTCGCGCTCAGCCCTCGCTTCAAGATGAATTGCGCGAAGCGCGCGACGTCGTGCACGGTGCTGAATACCCCGGCGTTCCCCGACATGCCGCCGAGCTTCGCGGCTGTGGGGTCGTTGACCACGCCGGCGACCGGATGACCGCGCCACACGCCCGTCGGCGCGGTGCGCGAGAGCACCGCGCGCGCGGGGTGGAATCCGGTTTCCGACATGCCGAGCGGCGCGAAGACCTCGTGCGCCGCGAAGCTGTCGAGCGGCATACCACTGGCGTGCCACACCACCTCGCCCAGCAGCACGGCGTTCACGTCGCTGTAGACGACGCGACTCCCGACCGTGATGCGCGGGGTCTCGGCGTAGACGACGCGCAGCAGCGCCGCGGCGTCCCTGGCGTCCCGAATCGTGTCCACCGTCAGGTCGGCACGCAGGCCCGACGTATGCGTCAGCAGCTGGCGCACGGTGATGGCATTCGTTCCGGGGCCGTTGAACTCGGGCACGTAGGTCGCGACCGGCGCGTCGAGCCGCACGCGTCCGCGATCGACGAGCACCATCAACGCGGCGGTGGTCGCGACCACCTTGGTCACCGAGGCCAGGTCGTAGAGCGTGCGCTCCGGATCGACCGCGGGACTGCTCGCCGACCAGGTGAGGTGGCCGTATCCCTTGATGTAGAAAATCGAATCGGCCGTTCCGATGGCGAGTGCCGCCCCGGGATAGGCGCCCGCCCGGATGCCGTCCAGCACCACCGGGTCGAGCGTCGCCGCGTCGAACCGCGCTGCGGCGGCGACGGCGATCGCCGATTGGAACAGGGCGCCTAACACCAGATCCCCGGAATGCGGCGCCCGCAGGAGGGGCAGCATCCGTCCGGGCCCACCCGCTGCTCGCGAATGACGTAGCCGGAGCGCTCGATCAGCCGTTCCCCGCAGTCGGGACACCAGGTGTGCTCCCAGCGGCCCACGCGGCCCGGCAGATTCCCGGCGTAGACGAATCGCAGCCCCGCCTTGGCACCGATCTCGCAGGCGCGCACCAGGGTCCGCGCCGGCGTGTTGTCGGGCTCGGTCATCTTGTAGTCCTGGTGGAAGGCGGTGACGTGCCAGGGAATCTCCGGCGACACTCGGGCGATGAACTCCGCGGCGCGGCCCAGTTGCTCATCGTCGTCGTTGAACCCGGGCACGATCAGCGTCACGATCTCGAGCCAGAAGCCGCGCTCGTAGACGAGCCGGATCGCGTCGAGCACGTGCTGCAGCACCCCGCCGAGCTCGCGATAGCGCCGGTCGTCCATCGCCTTGAGATCGATCTTGTAGCAGTCGGTCCAGGGCCGGATGAAATCCAGCACCTGCGGCGTGCAGTTGCCGTTGGAGATGAACGCCGTGCGCAGGCCGGCGGTCCGTGCCGCACGAAACACGTCGACCGCCCACTCGGCGGTGATCAGCGGCTCGTTATACGACGACCCCACCATGCGGGCGCCCTGGCGCCGCGCCAGCCGCACCAGCTCCTCAGGCCCGAGATCGGTCGGCTGGACCCCCGCCGCCTGATCCCGCAACGCCTGGGACGTGAGCCAGTTCTGGCAGTATCCGCAGTGGAAATCGCACCCCAGCATCCCGAAGGTGAGCGTGTCGCTCCCCGGGAGACAGTGGAAGAACGGTTTCTTTTCCGTGGGATCGCACTGCAGCGCGGCGACGTAGCCGGCGGGGACGTACAGGGTCCCGTCGCGGTTGAAACGGACTTTACAGATGCCGCGCCGCCCCGGCTTCACGAGGCAGCGGTGGCCGCAGGCGAAGCACCGCACTGCGCCCGCCGCGACGGGCTCCACCAGCGTCCCCGGACGCACGCGCGCATCCAGCTGTTGGGCGAGACTGGCGGCACCGCCGTCGGGAGCGGTGTGGTGCAGCAACGATACGACCGAGCGGTGCGGCATACGACGCAGTGTTCCTAACGCAGACTTCCCGGCACGAGCTGATACAGCAGCTGGGCCGTGCGGACGTCGCGCGGCGACAGATCGCGGACGACGGCCTTGGCGAACATGAGATCGGTCGAATCCGGTGAATGATCGAGCCCGATGAGGTGCCCGATCTCGTGCAGCGCCACCACCCGCACGTCATCGGGGCCGAGCGGGCGACCGTGGGGATCGAAGGTGGAGATCGTTACGATCGCCGTCTGCAGATGCCCCTCGTGGTCCCACTCCAGATCCGTCTCCCCGGTGCGATCGATCGGGAACATCACACGCCACACGAATCGCACTTCGGCGTTGCTCGAATCGGCGCTGAGATCGAAGCGCACCGGGAGATTGACGTCCTCCCAGCGGTTGAACGCCGCGCGAATCGCGTCGACAAATCCCGGCCGGAAATTCGCGATCGTATCGCTGGCCAGGAACACGCGCACCGGTCGCACTGCCCGGTCGTCCCAGCGGTGCAGCATCGAGTCGCTCGACTCCCCCACGACGTCGCGCAGATAGGTAAGGGGATAGCTGTCCTGGATGCGGCGGCGGATATCCGCCCGGGCGGCGAGCTCGAAGATGCCCGGACCTTGTGTGTCGCCGCTCGGCATCCCGGTCCCGGCGGTGGTGCGCGTCGGCGGGGGTGGCGCTGCCGGTTGCGCGGGCGTGGTGTCGACGAGCGCCGGCGCGGGACGAGGCGCGGATGGCGGCAGCATCCGGCGAACCATGTCCCAGCCGACCGCGAGCACCAGGCCCGCGATGATGATCGCGATGAGTCCCGAGCGTTGCCGTTCGTCCATGATGGCAATATGTCAGACGGCTGCGCAACGCCGCTAGCTTTGCCCCTACCCGCGGCCTATGATTGTGGCCTGCTTATGGTTGGACGCTGAGTGATCGCGCTCCCCGCCCGCCTGGTTATCCGGTATCGCTGGGGGGTGATCGCGTCATGGGTCGCGCTCGCTGCGCTCCTCGTGCCGCGCGCCGCGCACGTACAAAGGGTGCTGGCGGTGCGCGGTGGCCCCGAGCGGCCCACCGAATCGACCCGCGCTTCGGACCTGATCGACTCCTCCTTCTCCAACCCCTTTGCCGAATACGTCGCGATCGTAGTCCACGGACCGGTGCGCGATCGCGACGACCGTTTCGTCGCGGTGCTCGACTCCCTCACCGCC
>DATLVL010000358.1:0-22484 GCA_035577525.1 Gemmatimonadales bacterium
GGCCGAAACTGGGAGCTCCAGTTCACGAACCGGGACTCGAGTGCGTTCTACGATTGCTTCGACTTCTGGGACGCGCGCCGCGGCGTGGCGCTGAGTGACGGCGTGGGCGGGCACCTGCTGATCCGCCGCACCACGGACGGCGGAGCGCACTGGGAGCTTCCCCCTGCCGATTCGCTGCCGCTGGCGCAGAAGGGCGAAGGCGGGTTTGCCGCGAGCGGGACCTGCATCGTCACTCTGGCGGGACGGTTCGCCTGGATCGGGACGGGAGCCGCGGACACAGCGCGTGTACTCGAGAGCGCAGACGGCGGTAGGACATGGCGGGCTACGGCGACGCCGATCGCAGCGGGGAATTTCGCCGGCATCGCGACCGTCGCGTTTCGGGACACGCTGCACGGACTCGTCCTGGGCGGCAAGCTCGGGAGTCCCGCCGAATTCAGCGATAATGTCGCCGTCACGGGCGACGGTGGCCGCACGTGGCGGCTCGCCGGCCGCCCAGGGTTCAGCGGGGCCGTTTACGGTGCCGCAGTGATTCCCGGTCGGGCCGGGAGCGTCGTCGCCGTCGGTCCCCGCGGCCTCGCGTACTCTGCCGACGACGGGTCGACGTGGACCACGCTGGACACACTGGCCTATTGGAGCGTCGGCTTCGCTTCGCGGCGAATCGGTTGGGCCGTGGGACCGGCGGGTCGTATCACCAGCATCCGCCTCCCGTAGGGAGCGTTGAGCCCGGGTTGAAGGCACCGTTGTACCATCGTGGCCCCCTTCGCGGAGCCACGCCATGCGCTCTCCCGCTCTTGCAATGCTTGCCTGTCTGGCGGTCGCCTGCGCCGATGCAGTCGAAACCAATCCGCACGCCCGCATAATCGTCAATGCGGTAAATACGTACGGGGAGAGCGTCGGCTTTCTCGAAAACCGGCCGGGGTTCCCGCGCGCCGCGTGGCGGGGGCCGAATGGCGTGATGATCGATCTCGGGACCCTCCCCGGAGGATCCCGCAGCTCCGCCGTTGTGATCGATGACGCTGGAACGATCGCGGGGCAGAGCGAGACGGCCAGCGGGGCGTTTCATGCCGTCCGCTGGCGTCACGGGATCATCGAAGACCTGGGGACCCTGCCTGGAGGAGACTTCAGCGTGGCATCGGCAATCGAGGGTGACGCCGTGGTGGGCGAGAGCACCGCTCGAGATGGGATGCCGCACGCGTTCCGCTGGCGGGACGGAACGCTGACGGACCTGGGGAGGTTCAGCCCGCCTGGATCAGGCGCCGCGCTTCCGCCACGAGGTGATCGGCGGTGAGTCCCAGCTCTTTGTAGATCCGTTGATAGGGTGCGGAGGCACCGAACCGATCGATCCCCAGAATGACGCCGCGATCGCCGACCCAGCGATACCAGGAGTCGGGAGCCGCTGCCTCGATCGCAATGCGCAGCGGGACGGCGGGCGGCAGCACCTCGTCGCGATACTGCGCGGATTGCGCTGCGAAGAACTCGAAGCACGGCATGCTGACGACCCGCGTCGCGATCCCCTCGCCGTTGAGCCGTTCCCAGGCGGCGAGGGCGATCTCCACCTCGGAGCCGGTCGCCAGGAGGATCACGCGTGGTGCCTTGCTCGGCGGATCGGCGAGCACATAGCCGCCGCGCTGCAGGCCGGCCGCCGAGCCGAATTTCGCGCGATCGATCACGGCCAGCTTCTGGCGCGTCAGCGCCAGCGCGACCGGGCCAGCCCGGTGGGTGATCGCCGCACGCCACGCCTCGACCGTTTCGCCGGGATCGCCAGGCCGGATCACGGCGAGATTGTGCATCGCCCGCAAGGCACTGAGATGCTCGACGGGCTGGTGCGTCGGCCCGTCCTCGCCCAGGCCGATCGAGTCGTGCGTGAACACGTAGATCGTCTTGAGCTCGGCGAGCGCGGCGAGGCGGATCGCGGGGCGCATGTAGTCGGAGAAGATCAAGAACGTTCCGCCGTAGGGAATGAACCCACGGTGGTACGCGATGCCGTTGAGCACCGCGCCCATGGCATGCTCGCGCACGCCGAAATGGAAGTTGCGCTCGCTCCACCGTCCGGCGCCGGCGTCGCCCGATCCCTTGATGTAGGTGAGGTTCGAGCCGGTCAGATCCGCCGACCCCCCGATCAGCTCGGGCAGCGTCGGCGCAATCGCGTTGAGCACCTTGGACGACGCGGCGCGCGTCGCCTGGGCGTCGGCGGCACCGAACGTCGGTAGCGCGCTGTCCCAGCCGTCCGGCAGGCGGCCCGCAAGGCGGCGCTCCAGCTCGCGCGCCAGGTCGGGGAAGTCGACGCGGTAGGCATCCCAGCGCCGCTGCCAGTCGGCGTGGAGCCGGGCGCCGCGCTCCTTCGCGCTGCGCCAGCGCGCCAGCGACTCCTCGGGCACGTAGAACGGCTCGAGTGAGGGCCAGCCGAGCGCTTGTTTGGTCAGCTTGACTTCTTCGACGCCGAGTGGCGCCCCGTGCGCTTCGGCGCTGTCCTGCTTGTGGGGACTGCCGAACGCGATATGCGTGCGCACGATAATGAGCGAGGGGCGGTCGGTGACGGACTGCGCGGCCTGGGTCGCGGCGTCGAGTGCCGCCGTATCGTTCCCATCGGCGACGCGCTGCACGTGCCAGCCGTACGCTTCGAAGCGGCGCGCCGTATCGTCCGAAAACGCCAGATCGGTCGAGCCGTCGATCGTAATGTGGTTGTCGTCGTAGAACCCGATCAGCTTCCCGAGCTTGAGGTGGCCCGCCAGTGAGGCCGCCTCATGGCTGATCCCCTCCATCAGGTCGCCGTCGGAACAGATGAAGTAGGTGCGATGGTCGACGATGTCGTGGTCGGGACGGTTGAAGAGCGCCGCCAGCTCGGCTTCCGCGATCGCCATTCCCACGGCGTTGCCGATACCCTGGCCCAGCGGCCCGGTCGTCGCTTCGACGCCCGGCGTGACGCCGTACTCGACATGCCCGGGGGTGCGGCTGCCCCATTGGCGGAATTGCTTCAGGTCATCGAGCGAAAGGTCGAAGCCGGTGAGGTACAGAGCGGCATACATCAGCATGCACGCGTGGCCGCAGGACAACACGAAGCGATCGCGATCGGGCCAGGCGGGGTCGGCGGGATCGACTCGCAGGTGCCGCTGCCACAGCACCCACGCCAGCGGCGCCAGCGCCATCGGCGTCCCGGGGTGGCCCGAATCCGCCTGCTGCACGGCGTCCATCGCCAGCGCGCGGATGGTGTTGATGCACAGCAGATCGGTCGCGGGGAGCGCGGCGGTTCCGCTCACAAGAGGCCCGACTTGGCCGCCTCCCACAGATGCAACAGGCGGTCGAAACCGTTGACCAGCAGGTCGACCTGCTGGGGACTCGGAGATGCGCGGGCCGCGACCTTCAACTCTTCAGCGATCTGCGGCATTTCACGCCGCCCCTGCCCGCGACTCTCGGTTTCCACCTGATCGAGAATCTCGAGGATGCGCTGCCGCACCCCGGCGTCGTCCGGGACCTGCCACAGGTACTCGGCGGCCTGTTTCCCTTCTATGCACAACTTGCCGAGGCCGTCCAGCAGAGGTGGGTGCGGGCGCCGCGAAGACTGGGGGTCGGACATACGCAGCAAATCTAGCAGAATCGTTGCCCCAGTGGCCATCTCCGTCTAGCTTGCGTGGCCTATGCTCCACCTCCTGCTGATCACCGCAGCATTGCAACAATCGATCGTCGTCGCGCCAGAATCCGGCGAGGTGCATCTCAAGAACATCCGCCAGCTGACGTTCGGCGGCCAGAACGCGGAGGCGTACTTCTCCGCCTCGGGGCGCCAGCTGATTTTCCAGCGCACGCCTCCGGCCGACTCCGGCTGCGATCAGCAATTCATCATGAACATCGATGGTTCCGGTCTGCACCGTGTGTCGAACGGGCAGGGCCGGACCACCTGCGGCTATTTCTTCGCCCACGATGCGAAGATCTTCTACGCGTCGACCGCCCACCTCGGCGCCGCCTGCCCGCCGCGCCCCGATTACTCGCACGGGTACGTGTGGGCGCTGTACGACTACGACATCTACGTAGCGGATTCGAGCGGGGCGAATCCCAAACGCCTGACCGACAATCCCGGCTACGACGCCGAGGGGACGCTGTCCCCCGACGGGAACACGATCGTCTTCACCTCGCTGCGCGATGGTGATCTCAACATCTACACGATGCGGACCGACGGCACCGGCCTGAAGCAGCTGACGCACACACTCGGCTACGACGGCGGTCCGTTTTTCTCGCCCGACGGCAAGCTGATCGTGTATCGGGCCTTCCATCCCGCGACCGCCGCGGACAGCGCCGACTTTCGCGGATTGATCGCGCAAAACGTCGTCCGGCCCGTGACGATGGACATCTGGGTGATGAATGCCGACGGCTCCAATCAACGACAAGTGACGCACCTCGCCGGGGCGAGTTTTGCGCCGTACATCATGCCCGACGGCAAGCGGATCATCTTCGCCACGAATTTCAAGCAGCCCGATTCGCGGAACTTCGACCTCTACGTCGTGAACCTCGACGGCACGGGCCTCGAGCAGGTCACCACGAGCCCCGAATTCGACGCCTTCCCGATGTTCTCCCCGGACGGCAAGCAGCTGGTCTTTGCCTCGAACCGGCACGGCACGGCCCCGCACGAGACCAACATCTTCATCGCGGACTGGGTCGAGAAGCCGTGAAATTCTCGGAGCGGGTCGCCCACGAGCTGCGCGGGTGGGGCAAGGCCTTGATCGTGGCGGTCGCGATCTGGCTCGTGCTGCGCTCGTACGCCGTGGAGGCGTTCCGCATCCCCAGCCCGAGCATGGAGAACACCTTGCTGGTCGGCGATTTCCTGTTCGTCGACAAGACAGGATACGGCGGCCAGTTCCAGGTGCCGTTCGTCGGCTGGCGCTTCGGGCACGCGCCGGGATACACCGAGCCCAAGCGCGACGGCATCGTGGTCTTTCGATCCGCCGAGGACTCGACGCCCAATCTCGATGTCGTCAAACGGCTGCTCGGCGTCGGCGGTGACACGCTGCAAATGGTCAACGACACGCTGATCCGCAATGGCCACCGCCTCGACGAGCCGTACGCGTTGCACCTGGCGGAGGGAGCCGGCCAGACAGCGCCCGCGATTCTGGAGGGGATGCGCGCCCGCCAGTTGCCGCACTACGTGGGGTCCGACCCGGCGCATTATCATCCGACGCCGCACAGCTGGGGGCCGATCGTCGTGCCGCGCGACAGTTTCTGGGTGATGGGCGATAATCGCGACGATTCCTGGGACAGCCGCTATTGGGGATTTCTCCCCCGCTCCCACATCGAGGGTCGCCCGCTGATCATCTACATGAGCGTGGCGACCGACCCCTTCCGCATTCGCTGGAATCGTCTGCTGCATCACCCTTCCTGACGTAACTGCCCGCGCGCCGGTCAGGCTTTCCGCTTGCCGGGGTTCACCATCTCACCTCGCTGATCTGCAGCTCGTCTAATGCGGACCCCGACGTCGCAGTGTTGGATCGCCGACATCCGGGCCCGCTCAAGCGGCGTATTCCCGATGGAGAGACCGTTCGCGTTCCGTTGCCGAGCCCCGGTGGAGCGGGCATCTTCGGACGCATGTGGTGCCTGCGACACTCACGCCGCGGAGCGTGATGGCGACGTTGCCGAATGTCCCGGTCCCCGACTCACAGCTCGTGGGTCGCATGGCCGCGGGGGAGGATGCTGCCCTGGGCGACCTGTACGATCGCTACGGGAAGATGGTGTACGCGCTGGCCTTGGCGATCGTCCGAGAGCCCGCGGACGCCGAGGAGGTCGTGGTTGACGCGTTCGGGCAGGCCTGGCGTCAGGCGGCGTCCTTCGACGCGACCCGGGGCAGCGTCGGTGCGTGGCTCGCCACGATCGCCCGTAGCCGCGCCCTCGACACCATCCGCGCCCGCGGCCGCCGCGTCCGGGCGCACGAGCGGGCGGCGCTGCTTTCCGACGAAGGTCTCGCGGCACCGATCGCGGCGGCCGGCAGCGATCCCGCGCGCGGCGTCGAGCGCACCGAGGCGCGCCGGCTGGTGTCCCAGGCCCTCGCGGCCTTGCCCGGGCCGCAGCGCGCCGCGATCGAGCTGGCCTACTTCGAGGGACTGTCGCAGAGCGAGATCGCCGAGCGGCTCGCCGAGCCGCTGGGTACGGTCAAGACGCGGATTCGGAGCGGCATGGAAAAACTGCGGGGCCTCCTGGGCCCGCTGCTGGAGGGGGCGGCATGACGGCCCACGAGTGGCAGGAGCAGGCGGCGCCGTACGCGCTGGGTATCCTCTCGTCTGAAGAGCGCCGCGCCTTCGAGGACCATCTCGCCGGCTGTGATGCCTGCCGCGCCGATGTGCGGGCATACACGGAGGTCGCGGCGGCGCTGGCGCACGCCGCGCCGACGGCCGAGCCGCCAGGCGCGTTGCGCGACCGGGTGCTGGCGGAAGCGCGGCGCGTCCGCCCCATCGGGGCAGGGGCGCGAACGGCGCCTCGAGTCGCGCTCCCCTGGCTCGCCGCCGCGGCGCTGCTGCTCGCGGTCGGTGGCGCCGTGGCGACGTGGCGGCTCACGACGCGCGTCCACGATCTCGAGCGTGACCTCGCGGCGCGCGACTCGGTGCACGCGGCGGACTCGGCGGCGCTGGTGCTCCTGACGGGACCCGGGGTGAACGTCGTCTCGCTGGCCGCAACCAACCGGGCGCCGTCGGCGCGCATCGTCTGGAACCACGCGCTGAATCGCTTCGTCGTCTTCGCCTTCGATCTACCGGCGGCGCCGGCGGGCCGGACGTACCAGCTGTGGGCCATCGCCAAAGGCCATGCGCCGCTGTCGATGGGCACCTTCAATACCGATGCCCAGGGCCACGCCAGGGTGGTACTCACCGTGGACCGGGAGATCGCCGCCCTCGCGTTCGTCGACAACTGCGGGCTCACCGAGGAGCCGAGCGGCGGATCACCCCAGCCGACGGAGACGCCGCGCCTGCTCGGCGCCTGGACGCGCAGCGACTAGGCGGAGTTTCGGGATTCCGTCGGGTCGCTCTTGTCCCGGTTCGGCTCACCCATAATTTGGGGCGCAACCGATTCGCGGGAACGCCGTCACGTGACTCGCACTGCCACAGCACCCGTCCTGGTCTCCGCCGGGCTCCTCGCGTTGTCCCTGTCCCTCGCCGCTCAAAATGTCCCAGCGCGGCCGCCGCTCAATGGAGCGGATACGAATCAAGCTGCCGCGTACTACCAGTACGGCCTCAGCATGCTGGTGCAGGATCCCTTCAAGGCAGCGGACGCATTTTACTGGGCGTCCCGCATCGACCCCAGCTGGGCGCAGCCGCTGTACGCCGGTCGCATCGCGTACCTGATGGGCGCCGATGACAACTTCGTCATCGGCTACATGGACGGTAATCGCAGCTTCACTCGCTCCAAGGACGCGCGGCGCATCGATTCGCTCGAGCTGCGTGCCCGCATGCTCGATCCATTCATGCCGCGTGATCTCGACAAGGATCTGCGCCTCCGGTACATGCGGGCGCTCTACGACGAAGATCAGAAGTCGTTCGGCGGATCGGACGACCGGGCGCGCACTCTGCGCTTCCAGTACTACGTGGAGCACTATTGGCGCACTGACGCGCCGCCCGGCACGAAAGCGGAGCTGGCGGTGAGCGAGCACCGCTATCCCGATGCGCTCGACGCCTATCGCGAAGCGCTGCGGCAGGACCGCGATCACCAGGCAGAAATTCACGAGGCCCGGGCGCGCGTGTTCTATCTCATGGGCAACAGCGACAGCGCGCGGGCGGAGATGACGCTGGCGATCGCCAAGCTGCGAGAGAAGGACACCAAGGACTTCGTATGGTTGTACGAGTCCAAGGCGGTGCTCGAGCATTTCATCGGGCTGACCTACGAGCGCCAGAACCAGATCGGCCCGGCCCGCGAGGCCTATGGGCAGGCGCTGCAGGAGGATCTGAGCTATTACCCGGCGCACATGCGTCTCGGCACCATCGCGCTGAGCACGGGCGACACCGCCACGGCGTTGAGCGAGATGGACCTGGCGGCCCAGATCAATAACGACGAGCCGGTGCTCCAGGCGAGCTACGGGACGATCCTGGCCCAGTCGGGTCACATCCCCGAGGCACAGCAGCATCTTCATCGCGCCGTCGAGCTCGATCCGTTCTACGCCAACTCGTACTACGTGCTGGGCCGGGTCGACGAATTCGCGGGGAAGTCCAGCGACGCGGCCGGCGACTACCGCGCCTACCTCGGGCACACCCGCGCCCAGGATCCCCGCATCGCCGATGTGCAACGACGGCTCGCAGCGTTGACCGGCACCGCGACGAACCAATGAGGCCCTTCTTGCTGGCGGTGCTGATTCCCGTCGCGGTCCTGGCGCAGGCGCCGCCGGCGAAACGAGCGGTCCGCCGGCCTACCACGGCCGAGGATCTGCAGCTCTTCAGCCAGGTTCTGAACCAGATCCGCGTCAATCATCCGGACTCGATCGACCCGCACGAGCTGTTCATGGCGGCAATCGAGGGGATGGTGCACGCCGCCGATCCGCATTCCTTCGTGCTCGCCGTCACCCGGCTCGCCCCGTCGGCGGACTCCGCGTGGCGGGCAGGACGGACCTACCCGGTCCCGATCGAGTTTTCGTTCACGGGCGGAGCACCGGTGGTGCTCAGCGTCGCCCCCGGCACTGCGGCGGCACGGCTCGATATCCTGCCCGGCGACGAGCTGATCGCCGTCGACTCCCAGCCCATCATCGCCGAGAGCGACGAGGAGCTGCAGATCGGCCTCGCGGGTAAGCGTGGCTCGACGGTCGCGCTGACGCTCGAACGCCGCCGCCTGGACGGCTCGCTGACGCGCCTCGTTCGCGTCGTCACGCGCGAGAAGGTCGAGGAGACATCGGCCGTGCCCGTGTCGTTCATGCTGGATCGAGAAGTGGGTTACGTCCGTGTGACCACGTTCTTGAACGACAAGGTCGACGACGACCTGCACGCGGCGCTCGGCAAACTCGAGAAGAGCGGTATGAAGCGGCTGGTGCTCGACCTCCGCGACAACGGCGGTGGCAGCGTGGCGCAGGCCGCTGCAGTGGCAGGCGAGTTTCTGCCGCGAGGCGCGCTGATCTACACGACGGAGTACCGCAAGCGGCCCGAGGGCGCTCCCGACACCGTCCGGGTGGGACGTTCCTTCTGGAGCCACGAGAAGCGCTACCCGCTCGTCGTGCTGATCAACAGCGGGACGGCAAGCGCGTCCGAGCTGGTGGCCGGCGCGCTGCAGGACAACGACCGCGCGGTGATCGTCGGCCAGGCGAGCTTCGGGAAGGCGCTGCTGATGAACGGCATGCCGCTGACGGACGGCTCGATGCTCATGCTCGTCGTCGGCCATGTGCGCACGCCCTGCGGCCGCGTCATCCAGCGGGAGTATCACGGCATCTCGCGGCACGAGTATTATCGGCTGGCGCGCGCCGAACGGGACACGGTGGGACGACCGTCCTGTCACACCTTGAGCGGGCGCACGGTCTACGGTGGCGGCGGCATCTACCCCGATGCCTCGCTCCCCGAGCCCGATCCGCCACCGCTCTGGCTGGCGCGCGTCGCGGAGGACGAGCTGCCCCTCAAGTGGGTGGGCGGGTACCTCACGGCGTCTGGAACCACGCTGCCGAGCCTCGATTCCCTCATGGCGCGCGCGGCGCTGCCGGTGGCCGCGGTGACGCAGTTTCGCAGCTTCGCGGCGGCGGACGGCGTGGAAATCCCCGCCGACGCGGACACTCGCTTGCAGCGGGCCCTGGTCCGCTTTGTCGCCTACGCCAAATGGGGCGACGAGGGCTACTACCGCATGGTCGCGGTCACGGACCCGGAAGTGCAAGCTGCGCAACGGCAGTTCGATCGTGCGGCGACGATCCTCAGTGGCCTGAAAGAACCCCCTTAGGCGAAACCCAGGCAATCCGGCGGGCCGCGACGGGCGTAGACACGATGTTCGTGCTCTACGCCCGTTGTCCTTTTGTCGAAGGAGAACTTCATGAAACGGCTCGTGATTGCGGCCATCGTCCTCGCCTGCGCCGCCGGCGGCGTGGGGATCGCCCTGGCATCGGATCACCAGGATACTCCCGACGTCGAGCTGAATCCCTCTATGGACATGACCGACTTGTACGTGTTCCCGAGCCCCACGCCGGGACGCGTGGTGCTGGTCATGAACAGCTGGGGCGTGCTCACGCCGGCCCAGACGCCGACGACGTACTTCGATCCCAACATCCTGTATCAGTTCAAGATCGACACCAACCACGACGGCATCGAAGACAAGGTCATCCAGGTGAGTTTCACCGGCGCCGGGGCCAATCAGACGGTCGAGGTGCGCGGGCCCGTGACACCGCCGGTCGTGGGCGCCATGGGGAACACGATCTCCAGCGCGACGCCCGTGATCACCGGTGCCACCCGCACGACGCTCGGCTCCCCTTCCGGTGTTGAGGTTTTTGCAGGCCCGCGTGACGATCCGTTCTTCATCGACCTGGAGCAGTTCTTTCGCATCATCCCCGACCGCAAGCCGGTCACCGGCGTGCTGTCACAGCTGCCCGATACTCCGACGGCGTCGGCGTGGCGCACACCGGGCATCGACTTCCTCGCCGGCTTCAACGTGCTCTCGATCGTCATCGAGCTGCCGGTGACTGATCTGACCGGCGGCGCCGGCCCGAACTTCGGCGTCTGGGCCACCATCAGCCGTTAACCCGCACGAACGCTCACAAGGAGTCCTGCAATGACCTGGACGACATTTTCCCGACGGCTCAGCCCTGCCGCGCTCGTGGTCCTGCTGGCGGCGGCCTGCAGCGACGACCACCCGGCCGCTCCCGCGACGAGCCGCGTCTTCAATCAAGTGCAGCGCCTCGGCAACCCGCTCGTTTCCGAAGTGTTCCTGGCGAAGCGCGACCACGCGTTCCACGGCGCGACCGCTCCGACGATCGACGTCGCGGCGTTCACCCCGATCATCCGCAGCTTCACCGACGATGTCGCGGGCCGCGATTCGACGGTGGGGAAGACTCTCGCCGCCGTGCTGCTGCCGGACGAGCTGCTGGTGCAATCCGACAAGGACGCCGCATCGGCCGGGTGGTTGACGTGGGCGCTCGCCAACGGCTGGGGCGGACGCAAGCTGACCGACGACGTCGTGACCGCCGGCCTGCAGGCGATCTTCGGCGCCCTGCTCGACCCGAACAACACGTCGCCGGCCCTCGCCGATGACCACGTCGATGCGAACGATGTCCCGTTCAGCACGTCGTTCCCCTACCTCGCGTCAGCGCACTGAGGGGCGGGCGCATGCAACGTGTGGTTGCGCGGTGGCCGGCCGTCGTCACCCTGTCCGTGGGCGTGGCGCTTGCGGTGGGGTGGGTCGACACCGCGGCGGGGTCCGGCGGATCGCGCCGGCCGCCGCAACGCGACGAGTCGCGCGTTCGCGATCTCGACATCGGCTTCTTCGAGCGGCGCCTGGCGCGCGATCCCTCGAGCGCCTACGATCTGGCGCAGCTCGCCGCGCTGCACCTGCAGCGCGGTCGCGAGCGGGGCAATCCGAGCGACGTGGTGCGCGCCGAGCAGCTGGCCCGCACCTCTCTGGCGAGCCGCGAGACGCGCAACGCGAAGGGGTACTCGACACTCGTCGCGACGCTGATGGCGGAGCATCGTTTTGTCGAGGCGCGCGTCGCCGCGCAGCGATTGCTGGCGCTCGATTCAGCCAGCGTGCCGTCCCGGGCGACGCTCGCCGAGATCGAGATGGAGCTGGGCGATTACGCCGCCGCGCGGACGATGTTCGGCGCCCTGTACGCGCAACGCGCCAACCTGGCGGTGGCGCCGCGGCTGGCGCGCTGGCTCGAGCTCCAGGGACAGGTCGAGGAAGCGCGGCGCCTGCTCACGGGTGCCCGGGACAGTGCACAGGCAAATCCCAGAATGCCGCGCGAGCAGCTCGCCTGGTTTCAGCTCCGCATCGGCGACCTGGAGCTGCGCGCGGGACATCCCGGGAGTGCTACGCGGGCGTATCGCGCCGGGCTCGCCGCGCGTCCCGATGACGCGCGGCTCCTGGCCGCCCTGGCACGGGTGGCGCGGGCACAGGGGCAGTGGCAGGAGGCAATTCATTACGGTGAGCGCTCGATCGCCATCGCCCCCGACCCCGCGACCCTCGGGCTTATAGGCGACGCCTACGCCGCCCTCGGCGACTCCGCGCAGGCCGGTGAGTACGTCCGCGCGATGGAGGCCGTAACGTTCGCGCAGCCCGGCGGCTTTCACCGGGCGTGGAGCCTCTTCCTGCTGGATCACGGGCTGCGGGTCGCCGACGTGCTCGCCCAGGTGCAGGCGGAGATTCGCACACGGCCCGACATCTATGGATGGGATCTCCTCGCCTGGGCGCTGCACCGCTCAGGTCGGGACCGCGATGCGTTGCCCGCCATGGCGCGCGCGCTGTCGCTCGGAACGCGGGACGCGATACTGTCCACACACATGGCGCTGATCGAGCGCGGCCTGGGGCACCGCGTCGCCGCGCAGCACTACTTCGACCAGGCCCACGACATCGACCGCTACTGCACATGTCCGAGCTTCTAGCGTTCATCCAGCTGGGATTCCGGCACATCGTGAATCCCGAAGCCGCCGATCACATTCTCTTTCTGCTTGCACTCGCCGCGATCTATCGGCCGCGCGACTGGCGCAAGGTGTTGTGGGTCGTGACCGCCTTCACCGTCGGCCATTCGATCACGCTCGCACTGGCAGTGACGAACACCCTCACGCTGCCGACCGACTGGATCGAGTTTCTCATACCGGTGACGATCGTCGCCACAGGCGTCGAGAACCTCGTGGTACAGGACGGCGCGCGATCCTTCCGGGGCGGGCGCTACCGCCCGGTGCTCTCCGGTGTGTTCGGGCTGGTCCACGGCGCCGGGTTCGCCAACTACCTCCGCAGCCTCTTCGTCGCCCGCGTGGCAGTGCCGCTCTTCGGCTTCAATGTAGGGATCGAGCTGGGGCAGGTGCTCGTACTCTCGATGACGGCGGTGGCGTTCGTCGCGATCGACCGTGGCCTCGAGCTGCTCCGTCCACGACGGAGCGCGGGGACGGCGCTGCGGTGGCGCGTCGTGACGATCTCGGTCGTGGTGATTGCGGTCGCGACGCGGTGGGCGGCGCAGCGGGTTCCGTGGTGATCACCGTGCACGCAATGCTCCTCGCAGCGCTGGCGGCGCCTCCCGCGCATCCGTTGCACACGACGCTCACGACGGTGACCTGGCACGGCGACCGCCGCGAGCTCGAGGTCGCGGTGCGCACCTTCACGCAGGACCTGGCGGACGCGGTCACGCGCGCCTCGCGCTCACCCGCCGCCACCGGCGGCGTCTCCGATTCCGCGGCGTGCCGCTATGCGACCGCTGCGCTCTCCGTCCGCGACGCCGCGGGAGCGTCCCTCCGCGTTGCACGCTGCGTCACCGAGCGCGCGGCCGAAGTTACCTGGATCCGGCTGGCGATCCCGGCCGAGCGTCCGGTGGGACTGCGGCTCTGCAACGCGTTTCTCTTCGAGAGATTCGCCGATCAGGTCAACATCGTGCAGGCCGATCTCGCCGGGGCAACCCGCACGATCCTTTTCACCACCGGAGACGGCCCGAAGCCGCTCAGCTGACCGAGCGCTTGACGGCCGGAGGCCGCGCACGTAGTAAGGAATGTCGACCACGTCCCGGAACGCAGGGACGGCGTCTCCGCAGTCCTTCCCTGCCGATCCCGAGCATGGCATGCCCACGCTGGTGCAGCGCGCATTCGGAACTTCCTCGGAGGTGCGTATGATGAATCGGGCTCGATGGTGTGCCGTGGTGGCGGCAGCCGCAGGCTCGGTCGCCCCGCTGGCCGCGCAAGGCTCGGCTAGTGCGCTGTCGCCCCACACCTCGGTCACGAACGACATGCTGGCGCAGGCGCAGCAGTCGGGCGACTGGCTGATGTACGGCGGGAATTATTGGAACAATCGCTACTCGCCGCTGACGACGTTGAACGCCGTGAATGTGAAGAATCTGGTGCCGCGCATGGTCTTCCAGACCGGGACCGAAAAGCTGGGAAGTCTGGAGACTACCGCGTTGATCGTGAACGGGGTCATCTACATCACGAGCCCCGTCGCCCCCAACAACATCGTGAAGGCCTACAGCCTGCGCACCGGCAAGATGCTCTGGACCTACGAGCACAAGACCGATGCCAAGTCGTTCGCCGTCGCCTGCTGCGGGCCGAACAATCGCGGCGTGGCCATCGCCAATGGCCTGGTCTACCTCGGCACGCTCGACGGCATGCTCATTGCGCTCGATCAGCAGACCGGCACCTTGAAATGGACGGCGCAGGTCGGGGACCCCGGGACGGGATATACCGAGACGATGGCGCCGCTCGTCGTCGGCGACAAAGTGGTCATCGGAACCTCGGGTGGGGAGTACGGCATCCGCGGTTTCCTCAAGGCGTTCAACGGTGCGACCGGTGCCCCGGTGTGGACCTGGTACACGATTCCCTCGCCGCCGGAAGGTGGCTGGTGGGGGGCGTGGTCGAAGACGACGCCGGATGGCGCCGATCTGCATCGCGACGTCGCCGCCGAGAAGGCCGACTCGGCGAAGTACGCCGACTCGTGGCAGTACGGCGGCGGCGGCATCTGGATGACACCCGCCTATGATCCCGAGACCCAGACGCTGTATGCGGCGGTCGGCAACCCGTCCCCCGATCTGGATGGCAGCGTTCGTCCCGGCGACAACCGCTGGACCGACGCGGTCGTCGCGATCGACGCCACCACCGGCAAGTTCAAGTGGGGCTACCAGACGGTGCCGCACGACGTCTGGGACCTCGACGCCGTGAGTCCACCCGTCATCGCGCTGGTCGGAGGAAAAAAAGTAGTGGTGCACGCGGGCAAGACGGGGTGGGTGTACGTGCTCGACGCGGCGACCGGCGCGCTGGTGCGCCGCTCCGACCCGTTCGTGCCCCAGGAAAACATGTTCGCATTGCCCACGCCCGCTCCCGGCACACGGATGCTGCCGGGCGCGAATGGCGGGTCGGAGTGGTCGCCCATCGCCGTCAACCCGACCCTCGCCTTCGCCTACGTCGTGGGCTTGCATCAGCCGATGAACTACATCACCAAGCCCGCTCCCTACTCACCGCCCAAGCTCTGGCTCGGCAGCCAGTTCGTCGGCATCGCCGGTGAAGCGCAGTGGGGCAACGTCTCCGCGATCAACCTCGCGACGGGCAAGGTCGCGTGGCAGGTGAAGACGGAGCAGCCGATGATCGGCGGTGCCACGGCCACCGCGGGCGGCCTCGTATTCACCGGCGAGGGCAACGGCTGGTTCAAGGCGTACGACGCGAAGAGCGGCGCCGTGCTGTGGCAGTTCCAGTGCGGCGCGGGCGTGAACGCCGCGCCGTCGGTCTTCTCGGTGGACGGCGAAGAATTCGTCGCCGTCGCCGCGGGTGGCAATTTCCAGCTGCGCTATCCGCTGGGCGACGCGATCTTCATCTTCGGCTTGCCGAAGGCAGGGAAGTAGCCGGGCGTGAAGCGGATCGGCTGTCTCGGGGTGCTGGGAGTCCTGGCGCAGGCGCTCGCCGCCCAGTCAGGCTCCCCACCCCGGATCGACAGCACCTGGCTCGTAACCGATGTCCCCACCAAGACGGTCCAGTTCCAGCTGATCGCGGGGTTCTCCGGACTGAACGGCGCCCTGAATTTCAACGGCTTCGGCGACGGCGGCCTCACCTTCACAGTACCAGCCGGCTGGCACGTGGTGATCCACTTCATCAATCACGACGGGATGCTGGCGCACTCTGCGATCGTGATAACCGACAGTTCCGTCCCGACTCTGGGTGCCACGTCACCGGTGTTCAGTCAGGCGGTGACATTGAAGGTCCAGGAGGGACTCATCGCGACAGAGCGGGACGACATGAAGTTCGTAGCCGACAAGGCCGGCTCGTACCTCATCATTTGCGGCGTGCCGGGGCATGCGGCGGCCGGGATGTGGATCCACTTCAAGGTGGATGGGGGTGTAGAACGCCCGTTGCTAAGGGCGACGCCCGGGAAACCCTGACCTGCCTTCCTGGCAGGTGCGTACGGGCGCTTGATCAGCAGGAATGGCAGGGGTTCCCATCTTGAGAAAAACATTCATACTGGGGCGTTTCCAACCTTCATCCGGAGGGATGAACATGAGGCGAGTTCTCGGGGCGTTGCTCTTCGTGGCGCTCGGGCTTGCGGGATCCGCTCGTGCGCAGGGCCTCACCATGCAGATGTCGAACGGTTGGTCGTTCTCGTTCGCCGGGAACGTCAACGCATTCCTGGCTTACCAGCATCTGGATTCTACCGGCGCTGTCGCCAGCCCGGGTACCGCGGTGGGGACCACCCCAACGGGGACGTCCCGGATCCGTACCGGTCTGTTGCCCGCATTTGCCACGTTCGACGCCAAAGGAAAAGAGGGCAACATCAATCTCGGCGTGCATTTCGGTTTCGCACCCGAGATCCAGTGCGCCGGCGGCGTGCACGACTGCACCGGTGCGCAGATGGACATGCGCCAGGTCTTCCTGACGATCGGCGGGCCGTGGGGGCAGATCCTCGCGGGACGTGAGTTGGGAGTGTTCGGTCGGCAGAACATCCTCAACGACCAGACGCTCTTCGGCATCGGGGCGGCCGGCAACCCGCTGGGCGGCGGTACGACCCTCGGCCGCATCGGCTTCGGCTATGACTATCCGAACTTCGTGTCGCAAGTGACGTATTCGTCGCGCACGGATCGGCCGACGGTCTTCGCGGTGGGGGTGTTTGATCCGTCGTTCAACGGCCCCTACACGTCGCTGCAGATTCCCCGCGTCGAGAGCGAAGTGACCTTCAGCCATCGGCAGCACAAGTTCTGGGTCGGCGGTCTGGTGCAGAGCAACAAGGACCTCGCCGGCAACAGCGCCACGGCGTTCGGATTGTCGGGCGGCGTGCGGCTGGGCTTCAATGAGTTCAGCATCGTCGGCTCCGGCTTCTGGGGCAAGGGAATCGGGACGACGTTCCTGTTCGCGAACGGCACTGGGAACCACACCGCGACCGGCGGCAACGACCTGCGGACGACGTTCGGCTACATCGGCCAGGTTGCGTTCACGCCGCGCGGCAGCAAGATGACCCTTGCGGCGAGCTACGGCGCGAACGTGCTCAAGAACGCGCAGGACGAGCAGGTTGGCGGCGCCGATGTCTTCCACACCGAGAACGGCCTGGTATCAGGTGGGGTCTATTATCAGTGGACCAGGTCCCTCAAGTTCGTCGGTGAGTTCGACTACTCGTGGAGCAAGGAAACGGTGACGAACCCCAAGAAGAACACGTCGTTCTCACCGGCCGCCGGGTTGATGCTATTCTTCTGAGCAGATGTTGATGGGAGCGGCCACGGCAGCCTGTGGCCGCTCCTCTTTTCTTCCTCCACCTCTTGCGTCCGGGTGTCATTCGATGCGCTACCGGGCTCTCCCGCTCCTCGGTCTGGCGATCGCCTGTGCCGGTTCGAGTTACACGGTGACGGCGACGGCGCCGACGCCGAAACCCGTCGCCGATGTATTCACGTGCGTCCGCGCCGGCATCACTCCCATCGGCTACACGCAAAGCTCGTACGACGTCGACGCGCACCGCCTGACGGCGCGGCGCTACGACAACAACGTGCACCGGCCGGACGTGCGATTCCGTCGCATGGTCGATGAGCTGGAGATCGAGGTCCGGCCCGACAGCGGCGGCCAGAGCGCGATCGTTGTGTCGTCACGAACGTTTGCCGAATACATGACCGAGCGCGGGCAGACGTTGGTCCAGGAAGCCGCCTCGGACAGCGTCCAGGCTGCAGGACAAGCGGTGCTGGCGGCCTGCCGTCACTGACGCTGCTGGTTCGATGAAGTCTCCTCACATCCTCTCCGTCATCCAGATCACCCGCTTGCTCTCGTGGCACAGAGCGTGCGGACTCCTCCAGGACCGTCGTGTAACGTGGATGTCACGGTCGGGATGAGAGGTGGCGCGACGGCCGAGAAGGAGGAGTCGCGTGATCAGGATGGGCAGTGGACTAGTCGGACTGGCGTTGCTGGGCTGTGCGGGGCTCAAGCAAACGGACATACCGGCGCCCGCGTTCGTCCCACCGCCGGACCGGGCTCCCTACGCCGAGGACGTGCGGACGGCGAGCGCGATCGTGGTGGGAACGCTGGTCGACGTGCGCCGCGACTGGCGCTACGAAGCGCCCTGTGGACTGATCCACTCGATCATGGGAACGTGCGACGACCGCCGCGCCTACATCGGACAGGTCCTCGTCGACTCGTCACTGACGGGCTCCAGCGGGAAGGTCGACATCGTGTTCTTCGTCCGGCCCGACGGGCCGGGAGTCGGGCGTGGCACGAAGGCGCTGTGGTTGCTGCGGAATCGGCGCGTGCTACGGGGTGATCAGTGCAGCCGCTATGGCTGCCTCGACGAATGGTGGCTGGGTCCGGATGGAGACGGCGACGTCCTGCCTTCTGCAGATTGGGCCGCGGTCGCCGCGATGCGCAAGCCGAGGACCTCGAGCTGACTCACTTGTAGCGATACGTGATGCGCCCCCGCGTCAGGTCATATGGAGACAGATCCACGGCGACGCGATCTCCCTGGAGGATGCGGATGTAGTTCTTCCGCATCTTCCCGCTCACGTAGGCCAGCACCTCATGGCCATTCTCCAGCTTGACTCGAAACGTCGTATTGGGGAGGACTTCGGTCACCGTCCCCATCATCTGAATCGCATCACCAGCCAACTGTCGCAATCCTTTCGAGTGGTGCCCCAATCTAGCCCTCCTCTGCTTGTCTTGACACTCCCCGGGTGTGGCGTATCTCTTGCTGGCGGAGGAGGTTAAAGCTCATGGACGACTCCCAGCTCAAGCGCCTCGTGGATATCGCGGTTGACGTGGTGCAGCCCGAAGGCAATGGTTTTGCGCTGAGCGGACAGGGATCGGACCGAGGTGAGTACCGCCTGGAGGTGCATTTCGACATGCCGCTCGATGCGCGGACGCGGGCGGTCCTGGGCGGTCTCCTGGCGCAGTCCGAGCTGACCCTGTGGCGCCGGGCCCCGGCGGGGACGCCCGCGCGACGTGAGCGTGCTCACCGCCCCCGCCGCCGCCGCATCACGGCCGACTGATTGCGCCGCGGGCTATCCTGCGTTGCTACGCCAGAGAGGACTAGGATGAGGCCTTTTCGCTTGGGTGTCTTCGCCGCCCTGGTGCTGGGTGCGACGCTCGCTGCGTGCGCCGGTGGCGGCGTGGGCACGACGCAGCTCAGCCCCGCCGACTTGAGCGCGCTGGAAGCTCAACGCGCCCAGCACCCCACCGACCCCGACCTCAACCTGCGTCTCGCCAAGGCGTACTACGCCGCCAAACGGTTCGGCGATGCCCGCAAAGCCCTGGGCGTCGTGCTCACGCAGCAACCGAACAATCGTGTCGCCGAGACCTACCTCGGGCTCAGCTACGAGGGGATGGAGCAGTTCGACTCGGCCCGTACGATCTATACGACGCTGCTCGCGGCCAAGCCCTCGGGTGAAATCGGCCGGCTCTTGAATGGCCGTCTCACACTGCTCGCCCGCAAGGAGCTGCACGCTGCCGCCCGGACGTCGCTCGCCCATGAGACGGAGCTGTCGCGGACGCCGCCCGATCCCAACACGGTGGCGGTGTTCCCGTTCCGCTACACGGGGCAGGACTCGTCGTTGCGGCCGCTGGAGCGCGGTCTCGCAGCGCTCGTGGTGAGCGACCTGTCGCACGTGCGCAGGCTGCGTCTCGTGGAGCGCGAGCGGCTGCAGGCGCTGCTCGACGAGATGAAGCTGGCGTCGAGCGGCCGCGTCGACCCCGCTACCGGCGCGCGCTCCGGGCATCTCGTCGGCGCCGGCCAGGTGGTGCAGGGTCAGTTCCAGGAGGCGCCAGGAGCGAACATCCGTCTCGACGCGACGATGGTGCGCGCCGGCGACGCGCAGATCGCGGCGACCGGGTCGGGGCGCGATCCGCTAGCGCAGCTGTTCGATCTCGAGAAGTCGGTGGTCTTCCAGCTCCTGACCAAGACCGGTGTTCCCATCTCGCCCGCCGAGAGCATCGCCATCAGCGAGCGGCCCACGAAGGACCTGCAGGCGTTCCTGCTCTACAGCCGCGGGCTCGAGTCGCAGGACCGGGGCGATTTCCGCGCGGCCGGCGCGGACTTCAAAGCCGCGGCGCAACGCGATCCGACGTTCCAGGCGGCGGCGCAGCAATCGCAATCGAGTGATGCCGCGTCGTCGGCGAGCGGCACGCCCGACAACACCCTTGCCGCCGTGGTCGGCGGCGGGGCCGGGGTGCCGAGCGGGGGCCCGCCTGGCGGCACGACACAGGCGCTGCAGCTGGGGATCAATACGACCGTGCCGAGCGGCGCCACGATCTCCGACCAGGTGGGCAACAACCCCACGAGTCAGCCGCGCACCGACCCGGTGTGCGAAGCGGCCAACTGTCAGGGGTTGCCCAAGGGTGGACCGTCGCTGATCGGGACGATCATCATCATCATCAAACGTCCATAGGAGCGCGGCACATGCGAATCCGCTTCGTTCTCGTCGCCGCCGCGCTGGCGAGCCCGCTGGCCGCTCAGGGCAACACCGCGTTGTACTCGAGCTGGAGCGGCCTCGGCGGGTTCGACTATCAGCGGTACGGATTCGACAAAGGGTATGCGGTGCAGAGCGGGTCGCAATGGAGCCTGCCGCTCGTGCTCGTCGCCCCATTGGGGAGCCACGCGTCCGTCGACCTGACGACGCACTATGCGCATACCGAGGTCACCGACACTGCGTCCCTGGTCCACTCGGGCCCCACCGATACGCAGCTGCGCTTGCTCTACACGATCGGCGCGCAACGCGCGGTCGCGTCCATCTCCATCAACCTCCCCACTGGAAAGCATTCGTTCCCGACGGACTCGTTCCGCGTGGCCAGCGGTGTCAGCTCGACCTATCTGTCGTTTCCGGTCAACAATCTGGGCAGCGGGTTCGGCGTGACCACCGGTCTCGCGTACGCGACGCCGGCCGGGGCGTGGAATCTCGGGCTGGCGGGAAGTGTCCGCTATCAAGCGAGCTATCGACCGTTCACGAACGACAGTCTGAACTACAAGCCCGGTCTCGAAGGCCGCCTGCGGGTTGGGGTCGACCGGCTCCTCGGCCAGCGCGGGCGCCTGTTGCTCGGCCTGACCTTCTCGACGTTTTCGACCGACGAATTCACGGGTGTGAGCAGCAGCGGGCTGGGGCCGTTCAATCCCGGGTCGCGCGTGATCACCGACTTCGGCTACGCGTACTCCTGGGGCAACACCAGCCTCACCTTCGGGGCGTGGGATTACTACCGCATGGCCGGGAGCTCGGGAGCCGCCACCCTGAGCGACACCAAGGAAAACGTCTTCAACACGGAAATCCGGCTCGCGCGCCAGTTGTCGCCGCGCTTCGCCTTCGAGCCGCTCGCCGCCTTCCGGCAGTGGAGTCCCGCCGACTTTCGCGGCGGCCGGCTGTACAGCTTTGGAGCGAACCTGCGCTTCGGACTGAGCGATCAGTGGTCCGGTGTCGCCAGCGGGCGATTCGGCACTGGCTGGATCTTCGACCCCTCGGCCGGCCGCTCCGACGTAACTGCCACGGGACTCTCGCTCTACCTGCGCTATCAGCGGTAGGATGACGGGCCCCCGAGCGTCTGAATTCTTGACGCTCCGGGGGGGTGGGCTGTAGGTTGGCGCGACCTTTAACCGCGGAGTCCCGCGCCCCATGCCTGCCGAGCTCGGCGGATCGCAGATCTCATCACTGCTCGAAGCCCTTCCCGGGATTGCCAGCGTGCTGCGCAGCCCGGTGGCGGATGCGCTCGTCAAGGCGATCCGGGCGGCGGCAGGGATCGGCGAGTTCGAGATCGACGATGCCGAAGAACTGGTACGCTATGCGGTGCGCCGCGGGCTGATCGGTCCCGATGAAGGGGACCGCGTGCTCGCCGACGTTCAGGGAGGGCTGAAGTCGGTGAAGCGCAAACCCGTGCGGAGCGCAAAGCCCAGACCCACCCGCAAACCCGACAAGAAGAAGAAGTCCCACCGCTAGACGCGGAACCCCTTCACGAGGGCGCGCAGCTTCTCGGCGGCCTGCAGCAGCGTGCCGGCGCCGGCGGCCAGCTCTTCGGTTGACGCTCCCTGCTGCTCCGCCGCGGCCGAGACCTGCTGCGCTCCGGCGGAGTGGGACCCCGCTTTCGAGGCAACCTGCTCGGCTTTCTTGGTGAGCTCCTCGGCGATGCCGTGATTCGCCAAGGCGACACTTGCGACGCGGCCCGCCGCCTCCTCGACCTGCTCCACGGCGGTCGCGATGTCGGCGAGGGCCGTGGCGGCTCCTTCAGTCACCGCCTCGATCCCACGCACCTTGGACTGGCCGTCGCCCATGACCGCCGTCATCCCGTCCATCTCCTGGCGGATCGCGGCGGTGGCGCGCGCCACCTCTTCCGCGGCCCGCGCGGACTCGTCGGCGAGCTGCCGCACCTCCTCGGCGACGACGGCGAATCCGCGCCCATGCTCTCCGGCGCGCGCCGCCTCGATGGCGGCGTTCA
>DATLVL010000359.1:0-22491 GCA_035577525.1 Gemmatimonadales bacterium
CCGCACGAGGCGCGCCGCGTACACCCCGTCGATCGCGTGACGCTGCGGCAAGGCCTGGAGGTCGCCGGCCGCCGTCACGAGCTCCGGCGGCACCACGTCCGCCACCGGCGCGCGGCGAAAGTCATTGTGACGCTGAAGGAACGCTTCCACCTGATCGGTATTCTCCTCCCGCTCGAGTGAGCAGGTTGCGTATACGAGCGTACCGCCCGGCCGCACCAGCCGACCGGCGGCGTCGAGCAGGGCGGTTTGCCGCTGGGCGATGCGGCCGATGGCGTCGGGCCGCAGCCGCCAGCGCGCATCGGGATGCCGCGCCATCGTCCCGGTCGCCGAGCAGGGAGCGTCGAGCAGCACGGCATCCCAGAGGCCCGGCCGGAATGGGGCGCACAGAAGATCGGCGGCTACGATGGGGATCGCCACTCCGGTGCGCACCAGCGTTTCCACGAGCCGCCCCAGCCGTGGCGCCCGCGCGTCTGCGGCGGTCACGCGCGCCCCCCGGGCTGCAAGCGCGACCGCCTTCCCTCCAGGCGCCGCGCAGGCGTCGTACACGCGAGCGCCCCGCGGGATCGCCGCAAAGCGGGCGACCAGAGCCTGGGCGGGGTCCTGAACGATGAAGCCACCCTCCGCGAAACCCGGCAAGTGCGTGGGGTGCGAGGAGTGGGAGGTGGGCGTGGTTCGTGTCACGGTCAGGCCGGCACCGAACGGAGCGTCGACGACCTCGACACCGGCGTCTTGCAGCGCCCCGCGCAGCCGCTCAGTGTCCCAACGAACCGGCTGCAGCACGAGCGGCGGTTTGCGATCGTTCCAGGCGACCAGTCGCGCTGCTTCCGCGGCGCCGAACTGTTGCTCCCACCGCTCGACGAGCCACTGCGGGTGCGATGCCACGCCGGCGGCTGCGCCGGTCCCCGATTGGGCCAGCCGGCGCAGCGCCTGATTGACGTAGCGCGCCGCCCGCTCCCCCGCCGTTTCCCGCGCCAGCTCCACGCTGGTCGAGACGGCGGCGTGCGCGGGGACGCGGGTGAGGCGGTGCAGCTGGTAGGCGCCGAGGCGCAGGATGTCGTGCAGGCGCGGATCGGCGTGGTGCAGATCGAGCGTGTCGTCGAGAGCGCGACGGCTGCGCAGCACACCCGCGGAGAGCTCGAACGCCAGGCGGCGGTCGCGCTCCGACAGGTCTCCGATCGCCTGGTCGCGGGCGTCGGCGAACGGCGCTCCGCCGCTCACGGCGCGCAGGATGTCGAGAGCCGCGCGGCGCGCGGCGGTGGCGCCCCTAATCCAGCATCCCCTCGAGCGGGGAGGACGGCACGGCGACCTCGCGACGCGGCATGCGCCCAGCGAGAAACGCCGCGCGTCCCGCTGCGACGGCGAGGCGCATTGCGTGCGCCATCGCCACCGGGTCGCGCGCGGCGGCGAGGGCGGTGTTCATGAGAATGCCGTCGACGCCCTGCTCCATGGTGAGGCAGGCATCGGACGCGGTGCCGACGCCGGCGTCCACCACGACGGGGACGGTGAGCCGGCTCTTGATGGTGCGCACGCTGAACGGATTCAGGAGACCGAGCCCGCTGCCGATCGGCGAGGCGAGCGGCATGACGGCCGCCGCTCCCGCTTCCTGGAGGCGCAGGGCGGTCACCAGGTCTTCATTGGTATACGCGAGCACCTTGAACCCTTCGCGCACCAGCACGCGCGTCGCCTCGAGCAGCCCGGCGACGTCGGGGAGCAGGGTCTCCTGGTCGCCGATGACCTCGAGCTTCACGAAGTCGTTGAATCCCGCTTCGCGCGCCAGGCGGGCGTAGCGAATCGCGTCCTCCGCCGAGTAACACCCGGCGGTGTTGGCCAGGAGGAAGAAGCGCTTCGGATCGAGATAGTGGAGGATGCCGTCATCGCGGCTGCGATCGAGCGGCACGCGGCGCACCGCGACGGTGACCACCTCGGCGCCGCTCGCCTCAATCGCGCGCACCATCTGCTCATTGGACCGGTATTTCCCCGTTCCCACGAACAGCCGCGACTGGAACGTGTGCCCGCCGATGGTGAACGGGACGTCGCGGGCGAGATCGGCCGTGAGGGTATTCGTCATCCGCCCCCGACGAAGTGCACCAGCTCGATCGCGTCGCCGCTCGCCAAGCGCGCCCGCTCGAGCTCCGTGCGGCGCACGATCTGCCGGTTGTGCTCGACGACGACCACGCGCGGATCGAGGTGCAGCACGCCCAGCAGGTCGAGCAGGGTGGCGTCGACCGCGACGGTGTGTCGCTCTCCGTTCACCACGACTTCGATCATCCGACTGCCTCCAACAAGCTGCGCGCCGCGCCTCGAGGATCGGCCGCATCCCAGATCGCCCGAATCACCGCTACGCCGTAGGCTCCCGCGCCGGCCAGCTCGCGCGCCCGCTCCGGAGTCACTCCACCAATCGCGATTACCGGGAGGCCGAGCTGCACGACGGCACCCAGGGCAGGAAGCCCGAGCGGGCTCACCGTGGGATGCGTGGTGGTGTGGTACACCGGTCCCACCAGAAGATAGTCGGCCCCCCAATCCCTCGCGGTGCGCGCCTCGTCCGGGGAGTGGACCGAGCAGCCGATCCACCAATCGGGAGCGAGGCGGCGCGCGTCCACCGGCAAGAGGCCCGCACGAGAGAGCTGGACGCCTTCGGCTCCGGCGGCGAGCGCGACGTCGAGGCGGTCGTTGACGAAGAGCCGGACTGGCGGTCGTGCGGCGAGACGGACGGAGAGATCGTAATGCTCGCGACCGGAGAGCGCGTGACCGCGGGCGTGTGCGGCCATGTCGACTCCGGCCAGCGCATCGAGGATGTCGTCGAGGTCGACCCGGCGTGCGATGCGCTCGTCGGTGATCGCGTGGAGGCGGGGGAGCGCCCGCTTCACGTGAAGCGCCGCCCCACGGCCGTGCCGCGGCCACGCACCCAGTCGCCCGCCGGCATACGCTCCTTGCCGGCGGGTTGGACCTCCGCGACCTCCACCAGGCCATCCCCCGTTGCGATGACGAGCCGTGCCGCCGCCTCCGTCACCTCTCCGGGCGTACCGCTGCCGGGCAGGGCGCGTCCGAGGAACAGCTTTACTTCTTTGCCCTCGTGCGTGCTCCAGGCGCCCGGCCTGGGGTCGAGCGCCAGCGTCTGGCGTGCCACGACGTCGGCCGGCTTCGTCCAGTCGATGTGCGCGACCTCGCGCGTCAGCTTGGGCGCGTAGGTCGCGTGCGCCGCATTCTGCGGAACCAGTTTCAAGCCGTCCTGCTCCCACAACGCCAGCGCTTCGATCAGCGCCTGCGCGCCCATCTCCGCGAGGTGCTCGCCCAGCTCCCCGGCGGTGGTGCCCGGAGCGACACGGTGCGGCAGCTGGTGCAGGATCGGGCCCGAGTCCATTCCTTCATCCAGCTGCATGATCGTGACGCCGGTGTTCTCGATCCCATGGAGAATCGTCCATTCGATCGGGGCCGCGCCCCTCAGGGCCGGGAGGAGGGAAGGGTGCACGTTCACCATGCCGCGGCGCGGCAGGCTGAGCAGCTCCTTTCTGAGGATGTGCCCGTAGCCGACGACGACGCCGACGTCGGGCGCGAGGTCCCGGAGGCGCTGCAGGAACGCCGCATCCGTCGGCTTCTCAGGCTGCAGCACGTCGAGGCCTTCGGCCGTCGCGGCGGCTTTCACGGCAGTTGCAGTGGTGGTCGAACGGGAACGGCCGGTGGGCCGGTCGGGTTGGGTCACGACGGCGCGGACGTTGAAGCCTTCGCCCACCAGCGCCCGTAACGATGGGACGGCGAAGTCGGGGCTGCCGAAGAAGACGACGTCCACTAGAGCTCGCCCGCCGGCTCCGGCGTTACCTCCTTGGTGTAGCCGGATTCTCCCTTGCGCAGCCGCTTCCATTTGGAGAGGAGCAGGCCGCGTTTCACCGCCGACAGGTGGTCGAGGAACAGTACGCCGTCGAGATGGTCGATCTCGTGCTGAATCGCTCGCGCCTGGTAGCCGGACACCTCGAGCCGGAACGAGGCGCCCGAGCGGTCGGTGGCCGCGACGATGATCGACAAGGGCCGCTCCACGTCGCCGAAGATCTCCGGGATCGATAGACACCCTTCTTCGGCGGTTTCGGTCTCGTCTCCGCGGTGCACGATCGTCGGGTTCACGAGGACGAGCGGCTCCGGGGTGTCGCCTCCGGTATCGACGACGGCGACGCGCTGCGCGATCCCCACCTGATTGGCTGCGAGTCCCACGCCTTTGGCGGCGTACATCGTGTCGAACAAGTCGTCGATCAGCTGCCGCACCACGTCATCCACGCCGGGGACTGGGTCGGCGCGCTGGCGCAGGACGGGGGAGCCGAGCAGGTGGAGTTTACGCAGGCTCACGCGGGCTTGGCGGGGGCAGGCTCCGCGGCGGCTTCGCGATTCGTGATGGTCGCGACGTTGCTGCGCAGGATCACGAGCTTCGCCTCGCCGCTGCGAATGGTCACTTGGCTGTCCTTCAGGTACACGACTTCGCCGACGATCCCGCCCGACGTGACAATCTGGTCGCCCTTCTGCAGGGAGGCGAGCAGTTTGTCGTGTTCCTCCCGCTGGCGGCGCTGCGGACGGATGATGAAGAAGTAGAAGATCGCGAAGATCGCGCCGACCTGTAGCAGGAGCACGGTCATCCCCGACCCTTGTTGGCCGGAGGGAGTGAAGATGGCGAGCAGTGGCAGCGTCATGCGGGTTCCGGTTGGAGGTAACGGTGGCGCCACGCTTCGGCCCACGCGGCGAAATCGCCCGCGGCGATGCTGCGGCGCATCTCGCCGGCCAGGCGGATCAGATAGCGGACGTTGTGGAGCGACAGGAGGCGCAGACCCAGCAGCTCACGGGCGGCGAACAAGTGGCGCAGGTAGCCGCGCGAATACGTGGTGCAGGTCTCACAATCGCAGGTCGGGTCGAGCGGTGCGGCATCGGTGCGGTATTTCGCGTTGCGGATATTCACCACGCCATCCGGGGTGAACGCCGTGGCGTTGCGTCCCATCCGTGTCGGGGCGACGCAATCGAACAAGTCGACGCCGCGCAGGACGGCGGCCACGAGGTCTTCGGGAAATCCCACCCCCATAAGATAACGGGGCAGGGCGGCGGGCAGCCGCGGCTCCAGCTCCTCCAGCGTGCGATACATCGATGCCTTCGGCTCGCCCACGGAGAGTCCGCCGATCGCAATGCCGTTCCAGGCTCCGATGTCGAGGATGCGGTGCAGCGCTTCCTGGCGGAGCGTCTGAAACGTCCCGCCTTGGATGATGGGCCAGAGCGTCTGGCGCCCATCCGCCAGCTCGCGATGCCGCCGGGCGCACCGTTCCAGCCACCGCGACGTCCGTTCCATGGCGTCGCGTGCGGTCGCCTCATCCGCCCCGCCGGGGACAACGTGATCGAACGCCATGGCGATGTCGGCGCCGAGGGTCCATTGGATTTCAGTGGCGCGCTCCGGCGTGAGGCGGTGCCGGGCGCCGTCGACGTGGCTCTGGAATTCGACACCGTCCTCGTCGACCTGCCGGAATCCCTCGAGCGAAAACACCTGGAAGCCGCCCGAATCGGTGAGCAGCGGGCGGTCCCATCCCATGAAGCGGTGCAGGCCGCCGAGCTCGGCAACGACCTCCTCGCCTGGTCGGACGTGGAGGTGGTAGGTGTTGGCGAGCACGATTTCGGCGCCGATGGCGCGCAGGTCGTGTGGCGAAAGCGCGCGCACCGTCCCCTGCGTTCCTACCGGCATGAAGCACGGCGTCTGCACCGTGCCGTGAGGCAGCGCCAGCGTGCCGGCGCGGGAGGCTCCCGAGGTCGCCGCTATCGTGAGCTCGAACATGACGGCTACAAGATCGCCATCGCATCGCCGTACGAATAGAAGCGGTAGCGCTCGCCGATCGCCTCACGGTAGGCCCGCATCACCGCATCATATCCGCCGAAGGCGCACACCAGCATCAACAGCGTCGAGCGCGGCAGGTGGAAATTCGTCACCAGCGCGTCGACGGCGCGGAACGCGTAGGGCGGACGAATGAAGAGCGCCGTCTCGCCCGAGCGCGCCGTCACCCGGCCGGCGTCGTCCACGACCGTTTCGAGTGTCCGCACGGTCGTCGTCCCGACCGCCCAGCGGCGGCCGCCACGGTCGCGCCGCTCGTTGATCGCTTGCGCTGCCGCCGCGCTGACGGCGTAGCGCTCGGCGTGCATCGGGTGGGCAGCGAGGTCCTCCACCCGGACCGGCTTGAAGGTGCCGAGGCCGACGTGCAGGTCGAGCGTCGCGACGCCCGAGCCGCGTGCGCGGATCTGGTCCAGCAGCGCGGTCGTGAAGTGCAGACCCGCCGTCGGCGCGGCGATCGATCCATCGTGCTCGGCGTACACCGTCTGGTAGCGCTCGCGATCCGCGGCGTTGGGGGTGTGATGGATGTATGGGGGCAGCGGAGCGAGGCCGTAGCGGGCGAGCGTCGCCGGTCCGTCGAGCGGACCGACGAACCGGATGCGCCTGAGACCGCCGCCCAGGATCCCGACGACGAGGACCAGGCTGTCGGAACCGATCCGCACCGTCCGTCCCACCTTGAGCTTGCCGCCGGGATGGCCAAGGGCGAGCCAGTCGCCGTCGGGTCGTTGCTCGACGACGAGCAGCTCGGCGGGACCGCCATGCTCACGTACGCCGACGAGCCGGGCCGGGATCACGCGCGACGCGTTGAGAACGAGCATGTCGGCGGGGGCGACGAGATCGGTGAGATCTGTGAACCGGCGGTGAGTGATCGCGCCACTCGAGCGGTCGAGGACGAGAAGGCGCGACGCGGAGCGCTCGGCGAGCGGCTCCTGGGCGATCAGGTCGGGGGGAAGATCGTAGTCGAAATCAGTAGTTCGTAAACCCCGGGGCGATGCCCCGGGGTCAGCCGCTCGAGGCCGGTTCGGCTCGTCTGACCCCGGGCCGACGGCCCGGGGTTCACGCATCAAAGATGTTCGCCTGCTCCCCGGTGGTTCTCGCGGGCGGTGGAAACCCAAAGTGTCGATACGCGTTCGCCGTAGCGCAGCGGCCGCGTGGCGTGCGCGCCAGGAATCCCTGCTGCATCAGGAACGGCTCGTAGACTTCCTCGAGCGTCCCCGGATCTTCGCCGACGGCAGCGGCGATCGTCGTCAGCCCCACCGGCCCACCATCGAACTGCTCGATGATCGTCTTCAGGATCCGGGCATCCATGTCGTCGAGACCGAACTCGTCGACGTCCAGCCGCTTCAAGGCGTCCGCGGCAACCGCTGCTGTGATCTTTCCGCCGGCCCGCACCTGGGCATAGTCGCGCACCCGCTTCAGCAGGCGGTTGGCGACGCGCGGCGTGCCGCGGCTGCGCCGTGCGATTTCGGTGATGCCGGCGGGATCGGTTGCGACACCGAGGATCCCGGCCGAGCGGCTGACGATCTGGACGAGATCGTCGGGTGGGTAATAGTGCAGTCGCTCCACCAGCCCGAAGCGCGCGCGCATCGGCGGTGTCAGCAGGCCGAACCGGGTGGTCGCCCCGATCAGCGTGAAGCGCTCGATCTGCATGGGAATCGTCTGGGCGTGCGGCCCGTCGGCGATGCGCACGTCGACCCGGAATTCCTCCATCGCGGGATAGAGAAATTCTTCGAGCGCGGGTCGCAGTCGGTGGACTTCGTCGATGAACAGGATGTCGCCGGATTTGAGACCCGTCAGCATGCCGACCAGGTCGCCGGGGCGCTCGAGCACGGGGCCGGAGGTCGTGCGGATCTGCACGCCCATTTCGCGCGCCATGAGCAGGGCGAGCGTGGTCTTGCCGAGCCCGGGAGGTCCGAAGAAGAGGGTGTGGTCGAGCGGCTCCTTGCGCTGCTTTGCCGCGTCGATGGCGATCTGCAGCGATTCCTTGACCTTCGCCTGTCCGACGAATTCCTCGAGGTTCGACGGGCGCAGCGCGGCGTCGGTGACGCGCTCGTCGGGGAGTGCCTCCGGGGTGGTGACTTCGGCCCGCGTCATTTTCCCAGCGGCCGCGCGCGCCACCGCACCGGGCGCGGGTCGCTTTCGATTTCGTGCTTCGCGTGACAGGAGACGCAGGCGTCCCTCGTCTGCGTGACCCCGCGCGGCAACAGCTTGCGGTTGGTCACCCCGCAGCGGGTGCAGATCCATTCAGCGGTCACGGAGTCGGTCGCGGTCGTCATGGCTCACTTGGTTGTCAGGGCATGAAGCGCGCGGCGCACCAGCGCTTCGGCATCGGCGTCGCCGCCGTCTCCCGCCAGCGCCTGGCGCAGCGCCCGCTCGGCTTCCGTCCCTCCGTACCCGAGGCGTTCGAGCGCCGCCAGGGCGGCGCGGGCGGGAGCGTCGAGTGGAGCGGGCTGGCCGCCCACAAGCTCGCCGAGCTTGTCCGAGAGTTCAAGCGCCAGACGCTCGGCCAGCTTGCGGCCGACGCCGGAGACCGAGGACAGCGTGGCGAGATCCTTCTTCTGAATGGCCTTGGCGCCGCGCTCGGCACCGAGCGTCGAGAGAAAGGCGACGGCGATTCTCGGCCCTACGCCGTTCACGGTGAGCAGCCGCTGGAACAGGCGCCGCTCGCTCTCGTCGAGAAAGCCGTACAGCGACCAACCGTCCTCCCGGACGACCAGCTCGGTGGCGAGTGTCACCGACTGCCCGATGCCGGGCAGGCGCTCCATGACGCCGAGCGGAACGGTGACCTCGTAGGCGACGCCGCCCGGCGTCTGCACCACGACCCGGTCGGCAGTCTTGGCGGCGAGGCTCCCGGCGACGGCGGCGATCACGAGCGGATGACGTGCGTCAGCGCTACCGCCACGCCGTCGGCGGCGTCCGAGGGCCGCGGCGCGTGCTTCAGCCGCAAGAGGCGGGCGACCATCGCGGCGACCTGCGACTTCGGCGCGGCCCCCGCGCCCACGACCGACTTCTTGACCGTGGCCGGGGCGTATTCGCTGATATCGAGTGCGTGCTGCTGGGCGGCGAGCAGGACCACGCCTCGCGCATGTCCGAGCACGAGCGTCGTGCGCACGTTCTTATGGTAGAAAGCGTCTTCGAGCGCGAGGGCGGTCGGCTGGTGGCGCTCGATCAGTTGGACGATGCCGTCGTGCAGCTGGGCGAGACGGCGCGGCAGGGGACTGCGCTTGGCGAGACGAATGACGCCGCATTCGATGAGACGTCCGAAGCCCGGGGTGCCGTTGCCGTATTCCACGACCCCGTAGCCGGTGACCGATGTACCCGGGTCGATCCCCAGGACCCTCACATCACCCGCCGACCTCGGCCATCGCCTCGGCGTCGATGTCGAAGTTGGAGGAGACCTTCGCCACGTCGTCCAGCTCTTCGAGCGCCTCCATGAGGTTGAGCAGCTTCTTGGCGTCCGCGCCTTCGACCTTCACCGTGCTCTTGGGGATCAACGCCAGCTCGGCGCCTTGAATCGGCAGGCGCTTCTTGGTGAGCGCGTCCTGCACCGCGTGAAACCGGGCGGGCGGTGTCGTGACGACGAAGGTATCGCCATCCCGCTGGATATCGTCGGCCCCGGCGTCGAGCGCGGCTTCCATCGCCGTATCCTCGTCGACCCTGGTGGCGTCGAGCTGGATCTGTCCCTTGCGGTCGAACATCCACGACACCGAATTGGCCGCGCCGAGGTTGCCGCCGTTGCGGGTGAACTGATGGCGGATCTCCGCCACGGTACGGTTGGGGTTGTCGGTTGTGGCTTCGATGAGGATCGCCGCCCCGCCTGGGCCGTACCCTTCGTACATGACCTCCTGGTACTCCACGCCGTCCAGCTCCCCGGTGCCCTTCTTGACCGCCCGGTCGATGTTGTCGGACGGCATATTCTCGGCCTTGGCGGCGTCGATCGCCGTCCGCAGCCGGGGGTTCCCCCCGGGATCGCCTCCGCCGGCCTTGGCGGCAATCGTGATTTCCCGGATGAGCCTGGTGAACAGCGCGCCCCGCTTGGCGTCGGTGACGGCTTTCTTCCGCTTGATCTGCTTCCATTTACTGTGACCGGCCATAGGCCACCCCTTGTATGACGCGACGGCGGTACGACGCCACGTAAAACATAGCGTCGTGGCCACGTACAACCATACCTTGACCCTCCAACCACGCTCCGGGTAGGATAGGCGACCATGCGCCCCATCCCGGTTCTCTTGCTCTGCGCGGTCGCCGCTGCGTGCAATCGCCCGAATCCACCCGACACCCAGGCGATGATTCAGAAGAGCCTGCACGGCGTGCTCGTCTATCCACGGTCGACGCTGGTCGACGCTTCGAGCGGCACCGACGCAGCCCAGGTCACGCTCACGACCATCGATTCGGTGGCTGTGGTGGCGACCTGGTTCCGGAGCGAGCTGAGCCTCAACGGCTGGGCGTTGCAGAGCGACGTCACGAACGGCGACGGGTCGATCGCGATCACGGCGCAGAAGGGGAGCCGACCGCTGTGGATCACACTGCGGCCGAATGTGGGAGGTCCCGGCTCGACCTACACCGTCATCGGCGCCGCGGTGTCGGGCGACTCGGTGGCGGTCGCGGACTCGGGCGCGGCCAGGAAAGCGCCCGGTCGCTGAGCGACGCTACCGCACTGCGTCGATGCGGTAGATCCGACCCGACGCCATCACGACGTACACCTCACCGGCCGCGTCCTCACCGAACGACACCGGATTGTCGTTGATCAACGGCGACGCGAGCGCGGGATACGGCTCGATCAGACTTGCGCCGCTGAATCTCAGCGAGCGCACCCACCCGGCGCAGAAGTCCCCGTAGAAATAGGTCCCTTGGAGCTCGGGGAAGGCTGTGCCGCGATAGACATAGCCGCCCATGACCGCGCACGCAGGTGAATGGTGGTACTCCTGCACCGGCGGCACGAGTCCGGTCGTATCGCACCCGATGAACGGTTGATAGCAGTGGTTTCCCTCGACGAACGGCCACCCGAAGTTGTTGCCGCCCCTGACAGGCGCCGGCAGGAAGTCGACTTCCTCCCACTCCGCCTCGCCGACGTCGCCGAACCAGAAGTCGCCCGTCTTGCGATCGAAGCTCCAACGCCACGGGTTGCGCACGCCGAGCTGCCAGATCTCCTTGCGCCAGCCAGCGCGTCCCACATACGGATTATCGGTCGGGATCGCATAGGGCGTCCCTGCATCGACGTCGACCCGCAGGATCTTTCCGATGAGGGACGTGCTGTCCTGCGAATGGCTCAGCGGATCGCCACCCGCCGGTCCGTCGCCCAGCGCGATGTAGAACTTCCCGTCGGGACCGAAGCCGACCTGGCCGCCGTAGAGCACGGCGTTCGAGTCCTGCGCCTGCGCCAGGATGACGCGCACCGGCGCGGCGTCGGCGTGGTCGAACGAGGCGTCGGCGTGATACTCCACGACGCGCGTGTTGCCGTTGTTGTCGACGTAGTAGACGAACGCGCGCCCGTTGGTGGCGTACTGCGGGTGGAAGGCGATGCTGTACACGCCGTACTCATGCCCCAGCCCGGTCACCGAGGTGAGGTTCAGGTAGGCGGAGTCCAGGAGCACACCGTGTTTGCGCAACCGGATGCGTCCGCCCCGCTCCACGACGAAGAGGCGCGCGGTGTCGCCCGGAGGCGCGGCGACGAACACGGAGAAGTCGTAGCCTGAGTCGAACGGCGCGAGCCGGACAGCGGAGGCCACCGGGGGTGACGTCGATGAATCGCTGCACGCTGCGGCGAAACCGAGGAGCAGGGCGATGGCCCCGCGGCGTTTCCAGCTCACCGATCGGGATCCACCATGTCTTCGAACCGCATCCAGCGCCGATAGAAATAGAGATCCACGAAGCCGGTGGGGCCATTGCGATTCTTCGCGACGATCAGCTCGGTGGCACCGTCGACGCCGTACCCGGGGTGATACATCTCTTCGCGGAACAACCCGAGGACGACGTCAGCGTGCTGCTTCACGGCGCCGAGGTGTCCGAAGTCGTCGAGCTGGGGGCGGAGGTTCGGGCGGCCGGGCGCGAAGCGCGGCAGCTGGGCGACGACGAGCACCGTGACGTTGCGCTCGAGGGCGAACGCCTTGAGGCGGCGCAGTACCGTCGCCATCTCTTCGTCCTGCACGCCCGACGCGGCATCCGCCGGCGGCGGCACCAGCTGCAGGTAGTCGACGACGACGAGCGCCAACGGTCCCAGTCGGTCGAGCAGGCTGAGCGCGCCACCCAAGTCGGGAGCAGTGAGCGGCAGGAGCGAGAGCGGCAGCCCGCGCAGCCGCACCGCCGCGGCGCCGATCCCGGCGCGCATCTGCTCGCTCAAACCGGCGGAGCGCAGCTCGTCGACGGCGACGCGGCCCTCGATCGCGAGCGCGCGCTCCATGAGGCGCTCCTCGTCCATCTCGCCGGAAAGGAATGCGACACCCAGCGGCTGCTGCGCCACGCGCAGGCTCAGGCCCAGGGCGAGCGCCGATTTACCGGCGCCGACGTCGCCGCCGAGTACGACGAGGTCGCGGCGCCTCAAGCCCCCGCCCAGCAGACGATCGACCGAGGGATATCCGGTGGGGACGGTGTCGTGCGGCACCGCACCAGGTGGATGGGCGTCGACACGCTTGACCACGGTTTCGAGCGACGGGCGGCGGGGCAGGCGGCGAGTGCTCATGGTGACTCACTAATGTAAGCGGGCGTCCCGCGCCGCGGAGGCAACCGCCTCGGCGGCCTCGGCGCCGAGCACTTCGCGACAGGGCGCCACGAGCTGGGAGAGGACCAGCGCCGCCGCGGCGGCTGTGCCAGGCTCGAGCTGCGCGCGCGCCGCCGCGAGGGCCCGCTTGAGCGGGGCGGGCAGCGCCAGGCCGCCGAGACGATGCTCCAGCGCGACGAGCCGGCGGCGGTGATTCTTGAGGCTCACCGGATGCGGCGGGAGCAACCCTTCGGCGGCGCGCAGCGTGAGCCACAGGGCGTAAAGCCCGTCGCGCCGCGGACCGCGCTCCGCCACCGCCGCGAGCGTCACGAGGCGCGCTTCACTCGCCGTCACGGAACCGACACCGCTCACGCGACGAGTCCCAGCCGCTCCGTCGCCCGCACCACGTCGTCCGCTGCGATGTCGACGAGACAGCGATGATGTCCCATGGGACAGCGGGCTCCGCCCATCACCGAACAGGGCCGGCAGTCGAGCGGACGCTCGAGCACTTCGGCCCGTCCCCGATACGGGAAGAACCCGAACTGCCGGACGGTGGGACCGAACAGCGCGACCACTGGCGTTCCGACACCCGTCGCCATGTGCATGACGCCGGTGTCGCCCGAGACGGCAAACCGCGCGCGCGAGAGCAGCGCCCCGGTTTGCTGCAGCGACAGGGTCCCCGCCACGTTCACGGCGAGCGGCGTGAGCGCTGCCCCCAGCGCCTGGTCGTCCGCCCCGCCGACGGTCACGAGCGAGAAGCCGCGGTCGACGAGCTGCGCGGCTATCGCCTGCCAGCGCTCCAGCGGCCACCGTTTGGTGAAGTGCGCGGCCCCCGGTGCCAGCACCGCGAAGCGCCGCTCGACGAGCCGTTGCTCGCCGAGCCACTGCCGCGCCCAATCGATCGCCGTCCGGCCGATGAAGAATTCAGGCGGTGCGCCGTCCGGCCGGACATCCAACCCGCGCGCCGCTGCGAAATACCGCTCGGCCACCGGGACGTCGCGGCCGTAGAGATCGATCTTCGTCGAGACGAGGACGCCGCGGGCGAGCTTGCGCTTGGAGTAGCCGCGCCACGGACAGCGTACCAGCACCCGCAGGGCGGTGCTGCGCAGCGACCCGTGCAGGTCGAGTCCGCGCGTCGGCGCGAGCGCGGCAAGACGACGGGCGAGCGAGCGGACCGACTCGCCGGGCTCGAGTACCACGACCTCCGACAGATGCGGGTTATCCGCCACGAGCGGGGCCATGGCTCGCTTGGTCACGAAGACGAGCCTGGCGTCGGGATGTCTGGCCCGCAACACTCGCACGAGGGGGGTGGTCAGCAGAACGTCGCCGATGGAGGAGAAGCGGACGAGGAGGAGACACGCCACGCAAAAAAGGTATGATGTCGGTAGCTTACGCGCATGCCGCGTCCCAAGACCATTCTGTGGGTGGATGACGAAGTCGACGGCCTCGCCGCGCACCGCCGCTTCCTCGAGGAACAGGGTTTCGCCGTGGAGCAGGCGGCGCACGGCGACGACGCGCTCGCGCTGCTGCGGCGCCAGCCGTACTCCGTCGTGCTGCTCGACGAGCAGATGCCGGGACGCCGCGGACTCGAGCTGCTCTCCGAAATCCGCGCCATCGACCCCGCGATGCCGGTCGTGATGGTGACGCAGAGCGAAGACTCGGGCGTCCTGCGCGAGGCGATCGGCGTCGAGGTCGACGACTACCTCGTCAAGCCGGTGCACCCGCGCCAGATCCTCTCCGTCGTCACGCGCCTCGTCGAAGGTGACCGCATCCGCCAGCAGCATCTCTCTCGCGATTTCGTCACGCGCTTCCGCGAGCTCGAGGCGCGGCGCGGGTCCTCGCTCGCCTGGCGCGAGTGGATCGAGCTGGTGGTAGAGCTGACGCGCTGGGAAGTGCGCCTCTCCTCGGGGAATGAGCCCGGCCTCACCGAGGCCGCGACCACGATGCAGGCGGGGTTGCGCAAGGACTTCACCGAATTCATCCGCAAGAACTACACGACCTGGCTGGCGCACCCGGAAGGAGACCGGCCGCCGCTCTCGGTGGATGTGGGCGCCGAGTTTCTGGTGCCGGTGCTGCAGTCCAAGAATCGCGCCATGCTGGTGGTCGTCGACTGCCTGCGGCTCGACCAGTGGGAAGTCATCCGCGACCTGATCACGCCGCTCTTCGACCTCGAGGAGTCGTACTACTACAGCATTCTCCCGACCGCCACGCCGTTTTCCCGCAACGCGATCTTCTCGGGGATGTTTCCGATGGAGATCGCAGCGCGCCACCCCGAGTGGTGGGGCCAGCCGTCCGATGAAGAGAGCCTCAACTCGTACGAGCCGCAGCTGCTGGCCGAGCAGCTCGAGGACCTGATGGGCCATACCGTGCCGGTGCGCTACGAGAAGCTGTTCTCGGCGGCGGACGGCGGGGAGCTGTTGCGCCGCCTCCCCGCGCACCTCGCCCAGGACGGTGTGACGGCGCTCGTCTTCAATTTCATCGACCTCCTCACCCATGGGCGCTCCGAGAGCGCGATTCTGTACGAAGTCGCGCGCGACACTGCCGCGCTGCGCGGCCTGACGCGCACCTGGTTCGAGCGCTCACCACTGCGGGCGGCGCTCTCGGAGGCCGAGCGGCGCGGGGTGACGGTCCTGCTGACGACCGACCACGGGTCGATCCACTGCGAGACGCCGGCCACCGTGTTCGCCAAACGCGACGCGACGGCCAACCTGCGCTACAAGTTCGGCGAAGACATCCGGTCTGAGGATCCCGAGGCAGCGATCGCAGTCGAGGACCTCAAGGCGTGGGGGCTGCCGCAGCACGGCCTCGGCGTCCGCTTGCTCCTCGCCGCCGGGGATCGGTTCTTTGTGTATCCCACGAAGCTGCGCGAGTACCAGGCGCGCTACCGCGGCTCATTCCTGCACGGCGGGGTGAGCCCCGAAGAAGTGATTCTGCCCGTGGCGCTGCTCACCCCGCGCCGCGCAAAGCAGGGCTCCCGCTAGATGGCAGACCGCGCCGTGGGGAGAGCACTCCTCCGGCTGCTCCGCCCCTACAAATCGCTGTTCGCCGCCACGATCGGTGCGACGATCGTGGCATCGGTGCTCGACGGCTTCACCTTCGTGCTGCTGATCCCGTTCCTGCGCACGTTGTTCCACCAGCCCGCGATCGCCACTGCGGGCGGCTCGGCGGTGCAGGTGCTGCTCGGGAAGATCGCCGGTCCCTTCCTGGCCGTCGGCGCTCCCGAAGTCGCGCTGCGCAACGTGGTCGTCGTGCTGCTCGTGGCGCTCGTGCTCAAGAACGCCTGCGAATACATCTCGGCGTACTGGTCGGTGGTGATCCAGGAGGGCGTGGTGCGCGACCTGCGGGTGCGGCTGTTCGCCCACCTGCAGACATTGCCGCTCGGCTACTTCCAGCGCACGCGCGCGGGGCAGACCGTGGCGCGGCTGATCACCGACACCGACCAGGTGAAGCTGGCGGTGAGCGCCGCGCTCGCGTCGCTGCTGCAGAACATCCTGATGATCGTCGTCTACCTCACGATCATGCTCGGATTATCGCCGCGCCTCACGCTCGTGGCGCTGGTGTTCGCACCGGTGCTGTTGTTCGTGATCCGGCCGCTGGTGCGCCGGCTGCGGCGGCGCTCGCGTGAGGTAGCGGCCGAACGCGGGGAGATCACCGCGCACGTGGGCGAGATGGTCGGCTCGGTGAAGCTGGTGCGGGCGTACGTCGCCGAGGCGTTCGAGCGCTCGCGCTTCCTGGCCCTGGCCAACCGGTACCGGAAACGCGTGCTGCGCGCGCAGCGCTTCTCCAGTCTCACGAGTCCCGTGAGTGAAGTGTTCGGCGGGATGATGATCGTGGCGGTTCTCTGGTACGGTACGCTGCTCGCATTGCGCGCGACGCAGGGGCTGGGCCCCGAGGAGCTGATCACCTTTCTGATTGTCGCGCTCAGGCTCAATTCGCCCATCAAGAGCATCGCGAATTACCCGGCGATCATGTCGGGGGCCACCGCGGCGGCCGAGCGCGTGTTCGAAGTGCTCGACCTGCCTGCGGAAGAGGTCGACCGGCCGGGCGAAGGGCCGGCGCGTTTCGCACAGACGATCGCCTATCGCGGGGTGTCGTTCGCCTACGGACACGATGCCGCGGTGCTGCGCGACGTGGACCTCGAAGTGAAGAAAGGCGAAGTGGTGGCGATCGTGGGACCGTCGGGGGCGGGGAAGACGACGCTCGTCGATTTGCTGCCGCGCTTTTACGAGGCGACGAGCGGCACGATCACCATCGACGACGTGCCGATCACCCGCTTCACGCGCGGCTCGCTGCGCGGCCTGATGGGGATCGTGTCGCAGGACACGATCCTCCTGAACGACACCGTGCTCGCCAACGTCGCCTACGGCCGTCCGGGGGCGACGCTCAGCGACGTGCAGGCGGCGGCGCGCGCCGCCAACGCCGCCGATTTCATCGAACGGCTGCCCGAGGGCTACGAGACCGTGCTGGGCGAGCGCGGCACCCGGCTCAGCGGCGGCCAGCGCCAGCGCATCGCGATCGCGCGCGCACTGCTGCGTGATCCGCCGATCCTGATTCTCGACGAGGCGACGAGCGCGCTCGACACCGAGTCGGAGCGGCTCGTCCAGGAGGCGATCGACCGCCTGATGCAGCACCGCACGGTGCTCGTCATCGCGCACCGGCTCACCACGGTGCAGCACGCCGATCACATCGTCGTGCTCGCCGAGGGCCGCATCGTGGAGCGCGGGTCGCACGACGAGCTGCTGCTTCGGGACGGCCTGTACCGGCGCCTCTACGACCTGCAGTTCGGACCCGCGGCCTGATGCTGTCGGGGTTCACCCTCGTCCGCAACGCCGTCAAGCTCGACTTCCCGATCGTTCCCGCGATTCGATCGGTGCTCGAGGTGTGCGACGAAGTGGTCGTGAACGTCGGCAAGTCGGAGGACGCGACGCGCGACCTCGTGGCGTCAGTCAACGACGCGCGTGTGCGCATCCTCGACAGCGTCTGGGACTTCACGCTGAAGAACGAGATGATCTCCCAGGAGACGCTCAAGGCCATGCGGGCGTGCCGCGGGGAGTGGGGGATCTACATCCAGGCGGACGAAGTGCTGGAAGAGAGCGGGGCGCATCTGTTACGCGATAAGACCCGCGAATGGGACGGTGACGCGCGCGTCGAAGGCCTGCTCGTCGACTATCTCCATTTTTACGGCGGGTTCGATCGCGTCGCGACCAACCGGCGCTGGTATCGGCGCGAGGTGCGCTGCATCCGGCTGGGCTCGGACATCCGGCCGTATCAGGGGGCGCAGGGCTTTCGCGTCGGCCCGGAGTACCGCAGGATCCGCGCCCGGCCCACCGGGGCGCGGATGTTCCATTACGGGTGGGCGCGGCCGGCGCGCGCGATCCGCGAGAAGCTCGAGATCTCGAAGACGATCTATCCCTGGAGCCGCGAGCGCTCGGCGCGCGAGCAGGAGCGCGGCTACCTCGAGTGGTTGCCGCTGCTCAAGCCGTACACCGGGCCGCATCCGCGCGCCGCGGCCGAGTGGGTGCGCGCGCGCATGGTCGACCCGGAGCGGCGCATCGGCCCGCGGCACTTCCGGGCGGAGCATCTGCGGTTCTATGTGTCGGACTGGATCGAGCGGGTCACCGGCACGCGGCTGTTCGAATTCCGGAACTATCAGGTCGTCTGACTCCAGGGCGTCGGCTTTCCCGCCGGAACCTTCCCCGTCGCGCAGAACTGCCGGTACACCTCGAGATAGGTCTCGGTCATCGTTCGTTGGGTGAAATAGCGTTCGGCGTGGGCCCTGCAGGCTTCGGGTTTGCGTGAGGCGATGGTGCGGGAGGCTTCGACCAGCTCATCGATCGTATCGCCCAGCGCGCCGACCTCAGGCGTGAGCACCTCCGGCAACGCGCCGCGTCTCGTGCCGAGCACAGGGGTTCCGGAGAATAGCGCCTCGATCGTCGTGAGGCCGAACGGCTCGTCCCATTGTGCCGGCATCCAGAGACATCGGGCGCCCGCCAGCAGCTCGGCCTTCTTCTTCCCGTCGACCTCCCCCACGAAGCGGATCTTGATCGAAAAGCTGGGGCGCCATCCGCCGGCGATCAGCAGCCGGCGGTTGGTGCGCTTCGCCCCTTCGATGGCCCAGTGGTAGCCCTTGGCGCTGTGCAACGATCCGATGAAGAAGTCGTAGTCGTGCTTGGTGGTTTGAAACAGGAATTCCCCGGGATCGAGCCCGTTGTAGACGAACGCAGTCGCCCCGTGGCGCGCGGCGTGGTTCTTCGAGAGGAAGACGCAATTGGGTGGCACCGGCTCGCCGTGCTTCAGGTTGCCGTGCATCGTCTGGAGTAGCGGCGGCCCCTTCGGAAGGCGGCGCACCGGGAGGTGCGCATGGACGATGTCGGCGTCTTTCGGAATCAAGGGCGTCAGATCGAACCCGGGGTCGCGCAGGCGCGATCCGGGTATCTCCACGACCGTCGCTTCGCGAATCTTGGTGCCCGGTTGGGCGATGAGCGTGACGCGATGGCCCAGCTCCGCCAGGCCACGCACGAGGGCCACCACGATCCGCTCAGTGCCGCCATAGCCCTTGACGGGAAGACGGTGGTGCGAGACCACGGTGATGTGCATCGTCGGCAATGTACAACTAGCTTCGCTCCATGCGCGAGACCCCGCGGACCATCCTGCAGACGACGTTTCAGGGTGACGGCGCCGGGTCCACGCAATCGATTCTCAGTCTCTCGGAACAGCTCGCGCGCCGCGGCCACCGCGTGCTCGTTGGTTGCCGGCCCGAGTCGCTGCTGTTCGGATTGATGCGCGGTGCCGGTCTCGAGGCGGTGCCACTGGACTTCTCTCACCTGGGCACACTCGCGCGCGCGCTGCGCGCCCTGGTGACCGCGCGCGGTGTCGAGATCGTCAACACGCATGCCACGCGCGACCGTCGTGCCCTCACGCTGCTGCGCATGCGCCGCGCGCTCCCGGCTGCGCTCGTCGTCACGCGGCGCACCATGCCACTCACGTCGCCCTTCGAGCTGCGCCTCGTCGGTGCCGCCGCCGACCGCACCATCGCCGTCAGCGGGACCGTGGCGCAGGCGCTGGTACGGCGCTGGCATCCCGTGGCGCGCCTGCGCGTCGTCCCCAACGGCATCGATCTGGCGCGCGTGGACGCGCCCGTGCTCGCGGCGGAGCTCGCGGCGGCGCGGGCCGCGCTGGGCGACGTCGGCGGGCGCCGCGTCGTCGCGATTGTGTCGCGTCGCAAGGACCAGCACGTGCTGCTCGCGGGGATGGCCGGCGTCGAGCACCCCACGCTGGTGGCATGCGTCGGCGTGCAGCCTGACGCCGAGCTGCAGGCGCGCGCCGCCGATCTCCCGTCTCGTCACCGCGCCGTGTTCATCCCCTTCGTGCCCCGGCCGCTCGCGTTCTACCGGCTCGCCGACATCGCCGCGCTGCCTTCGCGCATCGAAGGGTTGTCGCAGACGCTGCTCGAAGCGATGGCGCTCGGCGTCCCCGTGGTTGCCTCGGACGCAGGCGGTAACCGCGATCTCGTCACCGATGGCGTCACCGGCCGGCTCGTCCCCCCGCTCGATCCCGGTGCCTGGGCCGATGCCCTGGCCGCGTTGCTCGGGCCCCCAGCGCTGGCGCAGCGGCTGGCCCACGCCGCGCGCGCGCTGGTGCGGCGCGAATTCACGCTGGAGCGGACGGCGCAGCGCACCATGGCGGTGTATGGCGAGGCGCTCACGCGGCGCGCCCAATTGCTCCAGCGGGACGCCCCGATGTAGAGTTCTAGCAGACATGCCGGGGCCGATCACCGTCGTCATCCCCACGCTCAACGAGGCGGAGCAGATCACTGCGTGCGTGGGGCACCTGAAATGGGCGGACGAGGTGCTCGTGGCCGATGGCGGGTCATCCGACGGCACCGTGGAGCGGGCGCGGCAGGCCGGGGCGACGGTGCTCGGCGTGCCGGGTGTGACGATCGCGGCGCAGCGCAACGCGGCGATCGGCCGCGCTCGCAACCGCTGGGTGTTCGCCCTCGACGCCGACGAACGGATCGGACCGGAGCTGGCCGAAGAGCTGACGCGACTCGCAGGGGATGAAAGGCTTGACGCGCGACATGAGGCCTACGCGGTTCGCCGCAACAACATCTATCTCGGTCGCCTGATGCGGCACGCGGGGTGGGGCGACTCCTGGGCGGTGCGTTTCTTCCAGCGCGACCGCCGCTTCGTCGAAAAGCGCGTCCACGAAGGACTCGAGCCCGTCGCCGACGTCGGACGACTCACCCACCCGCTGGCCCACACCCCCTACAAAGATCTTCCCCACCACGTGCGCAAACTGGTGCAGTACGCCGAATGGGGGGCTGCCGATCTCAAGGACGGCGGCCGCCGCGTGCATGTCGCCGATCTCCTGGTGCGGCCGGGGTGGCAGTTCTTTCGCACCTACATCCTGCAGCTGGGGTTGCTCGAGGGATGGCGTGGCCTCGTGCTGTGCGGACTTGCCGGGGTCAGCGTGTTTCTGAAATACGCCCGCCTCTGGGATCTGGAGCGTCACGCGTGATGTCGAAGACGTTTCTGCTGACCGACGAATTCCCGCCGATTGTCACCGGCATCTCGCGGCTGATGGGAGAGATCGCGCGCCGCTATCCCCGGGGGGAGCTGCTCGTGTCGACCGGCCAGCACCGCGACTCGCAGGAAATCGACGCGCGGTTCACCGGCACGACCATCGACCGGCTGCCGATCCCGATGCGCAGCTTGCACCGCTTTGCCGGACTGATGTTCTGGTCGCGCCGCGTCGTGTCGCTCGCCCGCGCGCACAAGCCGCGCTTCGCCTGGGCCGACTCGGTCCGCCCGGCGGGCTACCCGGCGAAGTGGGCGCACGAGCGCGTCGGGATGCAGTACGGCGTGCTGGTGCACGGCGGCGACATGCTCGCCGAGCTGCACGCGATCCACCACAAGCCGTTCGCGCGCAAATCGGCGAAGGCGCTGCTCAGGTCGGCCGCGGCGGTCGTCGCCAACAGCCACTGGACGCGGGAGCAGGCGCAGAAGGTGCTGCGCGAGCTGGGACTCGATCCGCAGGCCGAGCGCGTGAAGGTCGTGCCGCTCGGCACCGATCCGGAGCTGTTCCGTCCCGATATCGATCCGCGCGACGTACGCGCGCGCTATCGCCTGAACGGCGGGCGCTGGGCGGTGACGGTGGCGCGGCTCGAGTCGTACAAGGGCGTCGACGTGGCGCTCGAGGCGGTGGCGCAGGTGCGCCGCGCCGGCGTGGACCTGCATTACGCCGTCGTCGGCTCCGGCAAGAAGCGGGACGAGCTGAAGAAGAAGGCCCACGATCTTGGGCTCGCCGACGTGGTGCGCTTCGTCGGCTCGGTCCCCGATGCCGACTTGCCCGCGCTCTACCACGCCGCGGAGGTCTACCTCGGCGTCACCCGTCACGGCGATGGTGACCGCATCGAAGGCTTCGGCGTCGCGCTCGCCGAAGCGTCGGCGTCGGGGCTGCCGGTGATCGCCGGGCGGAGCGGCGGCCTCGCGGAGGCGGTGCAGGACGGGGAAACGGGTCTCGTGGTGGATCCCGACGCGCCCGCGGCGGTGGGCCAGGCTCTGGAGCGCGTACTCGGCGACCAGTTGTTGGCGCGGCGGCTGGGCGTGGCCGGCCGCAAGTCGGTCGAGACGTTCTACAACTGGGACCGCGTCATCCGGGACTTGAGGGAAATCGAAGCGCAGGTCGCCTGACCACCCTCCTCCTGTCGTTCAATTTCCCGCCGCACGGCGGCGGCATCGCACGGATGATGGGAGAGCTGGCGCTGCGCTACCCGGCGCAATCGCTCGTCGTCTCGACGGGCGCCTATCCCGACAGTGCGGACAGCGACACGCAGTTTCCCCAGATCATCGATCGCGCCGGTATCCGCGCCACCCGATTGCGCACCATCAACGGGTTGGCGTTGTGGACGGCGCGCGCGTCGCGGCTCGAGCGGCGTCATCGCTTCGGC
>DATLVL010000360.1:0-5791 GCA_035577525.1 Gemmatimonadales bacterium
AGGCACGACACCGGGGACGAGCGTCGAATCATGGCGGAACGAGCTGAGCGCGCGCAGCGCATTGATGCGCACGCCGGCATTGTCATCGGAGACGAGGGGCCGCAACCGCGCCGCGACGGCACTGCGGCCGAGGCCGCTCGAGTCGGCGAGGGTCGCGGTGAGACTGCGCGCCGTGATCGCCCGGATTTCTTCCGACTGGTCATTCAGTCCCCGCAGCAGCTGCGTGGCGGCCGACGCGCTGCGCAGCCGTCCCAGCGAATAGAGCGCGTGGGCACGCACGGTCTCGTCGGCGTTGTCGGCGAAACCGATGAGCTGCGGGACCGGCGCGCGCGCACCGAGCCGCCACGCTTCGAGCAGCGCGGTGCTCACCGCGGGAGGAACGGCGGTCTGTCCCAGCGGCGCGCTCTCCAGAATCGTGCGGATCGCCGCGGCGCCCTCCGGCCCCCCGATCTTCGCCAGTGCCGACACGGCCTCCATCTCGCGCGGCCCCTGCGTGGCGGGCGGCACGCTGCGCACCACCGTGAGCAGTGGATCGACGGCGCGCACGCTCTTCAGCAGCCCGAGGGCGAAGGCGGCGCTCGCCTGAACGGGCACCGCGGAGTCGCTGAGCGCAGGAATCAGCAGATCGACGGCGTCGGGATCGCCGATGCGGCCCGCCGCCAGCGCCGCCTGGACCCGTACGTTCAGGTTGTCGGCATGCAGCGCCTGCGACAGCACGCCGGCGTCGTACTGGCGCCCGTCCGAAAGGGCGAGGAGATGGGCGATCGTTCCCACCACCGCCTCATCGACCTGGGCGGGGGCCTGCGCCGCGAGCGCGGCGCAGCACGTCAGCGCGGCGAGACTACAGGCGAACGGGGTCCGGTATCGCATGCAGGCGTTCCGTGATGTCTGCCGGCACGCGGGCGAGCGCGCGCTGGCGGTTCAGTGCGATCAAGGCGGTTTCCGCGGTGGCGAGAAGCTCGGCGGTTCCTGCACGCTCGACGGTGTAGCCGAAGACGACCCGGCGCGAGGCCAGATCGCGGACCCAACACGTGATGCGCACGATGTCGTCGTAGCGGGCGGCCAGGCGGTAGCGGATGCGTGCCTCGGTCACCGCCAGAAACACGCCGCGCTCCTCTATGTCCTTGTAGGTCACCCCGGTTTGCCGAAGGTGTTCCGTGCGGGCCATGTCCAGCCAGACGAGATAGTTCGCGTGATACACGAAGCCCATCTGGTCGGTTTCGGAGTAATTGACGCGGTGTTCGACGAAGCTGATGCTCACTCGCCGTAGGGGATCCAGATGTTCTTGACCTGCGTCGCATGACGCAGGAATTCGCGCCCTTCGCCGAGCCCGGGGTCGAGCCAGTCGCGGGACCCGGGAATCCAGGTGCGCTTCATGTTCCCCGCCGACGCCTCCTCGACGGCCTTGGCCCCCGCCGCTTCCCCGGCGTACCACACCGCATCCACATCCAGATGCTCGGCGAGGATCCTGGACAGGGCGTCCGAGTCGCCGGTGACGATGTTGATCACGCCGCCCGGCAGGTCGGATGTTTCGAGCACGCTGTAGAAGTCGATGGCGGCGAGCGGGTGCGGCGACGATGGAATCGCGACGACGGTGTTGCCCACCGCGACCGCCGGGGCGACGAGCGATACGAACCCGAGCAGCGGCGCCTGGGACGGTGCCGCAATGCCGATCACGCCGATCGGTTCATTCATGGCGAGCGTCACGCCGCGGATCGGCACCTGATGCACCGCCCCGTCGTACTTGTCCGCCCAGGCGGCATAGGTGAACAGCCGCGCGATGGTGGCGTCGACTTCGCGCCGGGCCGCATCCAAGCCGCCCCCGCTCATCGCGGCGATCTGGGCGGTGAACTCGCTGGTCCGCGTCGCGAGATTTTCGGCGATGTAGTACAGGATCTGCGCGCGCAAATGCCCCGCCCCGCGCCCCCATTCCGACGCGGCATGGGCTGCCTCAACGGCGTCGCGGATATCCTTGCGGTTCCCTTCTCCCACCTCGCCGAGCAGCCGTCCATCCGCCGAGCGGATCTGGCGGCTGTAGCCCTGATCGGGACGGACCTGCTTCCCACCGATGTAAAGTTTCGGAGTTCGATCTATAGCCGGGAGATCCGTTGAACTCGGAACGGGGAACGCGGAACGCCGAACAGACGGCTCGGACTCCATTTGCTCGTTCCGCGTTCCGCCTTCCGCCTTCCGCGTTAGGTATTCCCACATCCCCTCGCGCCCACCCTCCCGCCCGAACCCCGACTCGCGATAGCCGCCGAATCCCGAAGCGGCGTCGAACAGGTTGGTTGAGTTGATCCACACGACACCCGCCTTGATCTTCGGCGCGACGTCGAGCGCGAGATTGATATTCTCCGTCCAGACCGATGCGGCGAGACCATAGGGGGTGTTGTTCGCCAGGGCGACGGCTTCCGCCGGAGTCCGGAATGTCATCGAGACGAGCACCGGGCCGAAGATCTCGACCTGAGCGATCGTGGCGGCGGGGGCCACGTCAGTGAACAGCGTCGGCGGATAGAAGTAGCCGTCGGTCGGGCACGCCCAGGACGGCTGCCACATCGTGGCGCCCTCGGCGACCCCCTTCTCCACCAGAGCGCGGATCCGCTCGAGCTGCACCGGCGCGACGATCGCGCCCATGTCCACCGCTTTGTCGAGCGGCGAGCCGACGCGCAGCTTCTCCATCCGGGCGCGCAGCTTCGTCACCAGCCGCTCGGCGATCCCCTCCTGCACCAGCATGCGCGACCCGGCGCAACACACCTGCCCCTGATTGAACCAGATGGCGTCGACGACGCCCTCGACGACGCTGTCGAGGTCGGCGTCCTCGAACACGATGAACGGACTCTTGCCGCCGAGCTCGAGCGTCAGCTTCTTCCCGGTGCCGGCAGTCGCCTTGCGGATCACGCGTCCGACTTCGGTCGAGCCGGTGAAGGCGATCTTGTCGACGCCCGCGTGCTCGACGAGCTGCGCGCCTGGGCGGCCGTCCCCGGTGATCACGTTGAGGACGCCCGGGGGGAGCCCCGCGTCCTTCGCGAGGTCGGCAAAACAGAGCGCGCTGAGCGGCGTGAATTCGGCGGGCTTCAGCACGACGGTGTTTCCCGCCGCCAGCGCCGGCGCAATTTTCCACGCCAGCATGAGGAGCGGGAAGTTCCAGGGGATGATCTGTCCCACGACGCCGATGGGCCCGTATCCGGGAAATTCGGTGTCGCGCAGCTGGGCCCAGCCGGCGTGATGGTAGAAGTGCCGCGCAACGAGCGGGATGTCGAGGTCGCGCGTCTCGCGAATCGACTTGCCGTTGTCGAGGCTCTCGAGCACCGCGAGGAGGCGCGCATGCTTCTGGACTTCGCGGGCAAGGGCGTAGAGGTAGCGAGCGCGGGCGTGGCCCGGCAGGCCCGACCACGCCGGCAGCGCCTCGCGCGCGGCGCGCACGGCGGCGTCGACGTCCGCTGCGCCCGCCTGCGCAATGCGCGCCAGCACCGCGCGGGTCGCCGGGTTGATCGTCTCGAACGTCTCGCCCGATGCCGGCGCGACCCACTGGCCGCCGATGAACAGCCCGAGGGTGCCGCCCTTCGCGCGGATCCAGTCCAGCGCGGGGCCGCTCGCCTCCGGCGCCGGCCCCCATTCCATTGTCTCGAAGATGCTGGCGACGGTCGTGGCCATCTCAGACCATCGGATGGCGGTGGGCCGCGCTGTAGCGGCCGGTGACGAAATGCTCGAGCTGGCGCTCGATATCGGTGAGCAGCGCCGACGCGCCGATGCGGAAGCGATCGGCGCGCAACCAGGGGACCCCCAGCTCTTCCTTCATGAGGATGAGCCAGTCGAGTGCTCCCTTGGCGCTGCGGATGCCGCCTGCCGGCTTGAACCCCACGGCGTGGCCGGTGCGGTCGGCGTACTCGCGGATCATGCGCGTCATCACGAGGCCCACGGGCAGGGTCGCGTTCACCGGCTCCTTCCCCGTCGACGTCTTGATGAAGTCGGCGCCGGCCATCATGGCCGCGAGACTGGCGCGCGCGACGTTGGTGAGCGTCGCGAGCTCGCCCGTGGCGAGGATCACCTTCATGTGGGCCGGGCCGCACGCCTCGCGGAACGCCATGACTTCTTCGTACAGCCGCGCCCAGTCGCCGGTGAGGACGTGGGCGCGCGTGATCACGATGTCGATCTCGTCCGCCCCGGCCTCGACCGACGCGCGCACTTCAGCGAGCCGCTGCGGGAAAGGATTGAGCCCGGCCGGGAAACCCGTCGACACCGCGGCTACCGGGATGCCGCTCCCTTCGAGCGCCCGCACGGCGGTCGGGACGAGCGCGTGGTAGACGCATACCGCGCCGACGGTGATCCCGAGCGACTCGACTCCCAACGCCTCGATGAGATCGCGGCGGATCGGATCGCGCGCCTTGGCACAGAGCCGCAGCACGTTGCCCGGGGTGTCGTCGCCCTGCAGCGTCGTGAGGTCGATGCAGCTGACGGCACGGAGCAGCCACGCAGCCTGCCATTCCTTCTTTACGGTGCGGCGCTTCGGCAACGTGGCGGCGCGCCGCTCCACCGCGCTGCGGTTGATGCGGATCGAGCGAATGAGATCGAGATCGAGGGGAATGCCCGGATTGCGCTCTTCCGCGGCAGGCGGGCGCGCCCCACTGCCCTCCGGTGCGCCCCGGGGTGCCGGAGCGCGCTGACGGGGGGGGCGCAGCCGCGGATCGTCGCGTGTGACCGTCATGCTGTCGGGAGAATGCGCGGGACGATGGCAAAAGTCAAAGGCGCTTCATAGCTTGGGGCCGTGACACCCCCTCCGTCGCGCTGCCTCGTCGTGGCCGATGCCCACCTCGGGCAGGTCCCCGAGTCGGTCGCCCGGGCTTTCCATTCCTTCCTGGAAACGGTGCCACAGCCGGGCGACGAGCTGGTCGTGAACGGCGACCTGTTCGACTTCTGGTTCGAGTACGGCAGCGTGGTGCCACGCCGCCACATCGGGACCGTCATGAAGCTCGCCGCGCTCGTGCAGCGCGGCATTCCGGTCACGTTCCTGGGCGGTAACCACGACCGCTGGGGCGGCGACTTCCTGCGGCACGACATGGGGATCGGCTATCACCCCGGGGCCGCCGAGCTGGTGCTCGCGGGACGGCGCGCCCTGGTAGTGCACGGCGACGGCCTCACCGAGCAGCACTGGAGCGGGGAGCTACTGCACTGGCTGCTGCGCCAACCGGTGACGATCGCGCTGTTCCGGTTGCTGCACCCGGCGATCGGCTTCTGGATCGCCGACCGGTTGTCGGGAACGCTCGCCGACAACACCAAGGACAAGGCGGTGCTCGACCGCGCCGCGGCGGCGCAGGCCGCGTACGCCGAGGCGCTGCTCGAGCGCCGCCCCGAGCTGTCGCTCGTCGTGATGGCGCATACGCACCGGGCGCGTCTCGAGCAAGTCGACGGCGGGCGCGTGTACGTGAATCCGGGGGCATTCTTGGATGGAGGACGATACGCTGTGATAACAAAGGAGAGCGTGGAGCTAAAAAACTTCCAATGATGAATGTAGAATGCTCAATGTCCAATGTTCAATCATTCTACATTGAGCATTGAACATTCTACATTCTACATTTGTTTGACCTCTACTGACTGGACTCTCTCTCCCAAGAACCGTTCACTGATCGCCCGGAAATGCGGTTCGTCGTCCGATACGACAAACTGGTGCGTGACGCGTTTCGATGTGTCGGCCGCGAGGCCGCGAGCCGCCAGCTCGCGCGCCACCTCGGCGGCCGTCTCCTCGGCGCTGTCGATGAGTCGCACCCCCGGCCCCAGCACCCGTCCCAGGAGC
>DATLVL010000361.1:0-13132 GCA_035577525.1 Gemmatimonadales bacterium
CTGCGCGCGCAGCCCGTGCCGGACGACGTGCCGACGGAATCGTGGCCGGGACGCCCCTGACCTCGGGCCGCGACGAATACCGGGTCAGGCGCATCCACTATCGCATGAGCCCTCACTTCACCGCCGGTTTGATCGCGATCGCCGCCGCCGCGCCCCTCGCGGCACAAGGCACGACGGACTCCAGCTTCGCCGCCATGCAGCACCGTGGGGCGATGGTGATGGGTGTCGACCAGTACACGAGCCGGCACACCTTCGACCTGCTCCCTGACGGCGGGCGCATTTCGCTGGTGCGCGACGCAACGGACAGCGCCGGGGTGCGCACGATTCGCGCGCACATGGAGGACATCGCCCGATCGTTCGCGGCTGGGGATTTCGCGCACGCCTTCTCTGTCCATCAGCACGAGCTGCCGGGCACGGCGGTGATGCGACAGCGGCGGGCAGCGATTCTGTACAGCGTCGACACCCTCCCTGGGGGCGGCGCAGTGCGCATCACCAGCACCGACTCCGTTGCCGTGCAGGCGATCCACCAATTCCTCTCGGCCCAACGCACGGAACACCAGCACTGACGGCCCTTTCCCTCACGCCCTGTCTGCCCTGGCGCTGAGGGCTAGATTGGGATGTTCCAAATATTAACGCATGACCACGGCCCAGGAGCGACTGGCGAGCGCGCTGTCGCACCGCTACCGGATCGAGCATGAGATCCGCAGCGGCGGGATGGGGACTGTCTACCTGGCCCACGACGTACGGCCCGAGCTCGATTATCGGCGTGTTGCGATCAAGGTGCTCCATCCCGAATACAGCTCCGCGATCGCAGTTGAGCGGTTCCTGCGCGAGGTCAAGGTCGCGGCGAATCTCGTCCACCCAAACATCCTGACTCTCCTCGACTACGGCAGAGCCGACGATCAACTGTACTACGTGATGCCCTACGTCGACGGAGGCAGTCTCCGCGACCTCCTGGTACAACACAAACAGCTGCCGGTCGACGAGGCGGTGCGCATCGCGGGCGACGTGCTCGCGGCGTTGGAGTGCGCGCACAGCCGCGGCATCGTGCACCGCGACATCAAGCCCGACAACGTTCTGTTTTCGATCGACCGCCCGCTGGTAGCGGACTTCGGGATCGCCCGGGCGATGTCGGCGGCGAACGAGCGCAGCGGCGACGAGATCACCGATGAGCAGGTCCGCGTCGGCACCCCGCTCTACATGAGTCCTGAGCAGTGCCAGGGGAGCCCGCTCGATGGCCGGTCGGACCTGTACAGTCTCGGATGCGTGCTCTACGAGATGCTGACCGGGTCGACGCCCTTCACCGGGCCGTCGCCGCAGGCGGTTATCGCCCGCCACGTGATCGACCCGGTCCCGTCGATCCGAACGGTGCGGCCCGATGTGCCGGTCGCGCTGGAGCGGGCGGTGCTGAAGGCGCTGGCAAAGTTGCCGGCTGATCGCTTCGCCACGGCCCGCGAGTTCGCGGAGGTGCTCCGTACACGGCGCATGTCGGGTGGGTCCGCGGCGCCGGCGGAGTCGGTCGCGGTCTTGCCGTTCGAAAACCTCAGCGCCGAGGCGGGGACCGACTACTTCAGTGACGGCATCACCGAGGAGCTCATCCACACACTCGGTCACGTCACCGGCCTGCACGTCGCGGCCCCGACCTCCTCGTTCGCCTTTCGCGGCAAGGCCGTGAACCTCCAGGAGGTCGGCGAAAAACTCAACGTCGCGACGGTGGTGCGGGGCAGCGTGCAACGGGTCGGTGGGCATCTGCGCGTCACGGTGCAGCTGAACAACGTCGCCGACGGCTTCCTGATGTGGTCGGAGCGCTACGACCGCGACGTCAAGGAAGCGACCGACGTGTTCATCGTGCAGGACGAGATCGCCAAGGCGGTCGCGGGCCGCTTGCTGACCTCGATGACCAGCGTCACGCAAGAGTTTCCGGCGACCCCGCCGACGAAGAACCTCGCTGCCTACAACCTGTTCCTGCAGGGGCGCTATGCGTGGGCACAGCGCGGCCTGGGGTTGAAGCAGGCGCTCGATTCTTTCGGCCAGGCCCTCGCCCTCGATCCCAACTATGCGGCGGCGCACGCGGGGCTGGCCGACACCTGCGTGCTGCTGGCGGAGTACGGAGCTCTTCCCCCGACGAAGATTCTCCCCACGGCGCGTGCCAGCATTACGCGTGCGCTCGAGCTGACCCCCGATCTTCCCGAGGGGCACTGCGCCGCCGGGGAGCTGGCGCTGGTATTCGACTGGGATTGGCCGCTCGCGGAGCGCGAGCTACGGCAGGCGATCGAGCTCAGCCCGCGCTACGCCGCGGCTCACTACCGCCTCGCGCTGTACCTCAGCCTGGTCGCCGGCCGGTTTGAGGAGGCAGTCACGCAGGCGCGGCGCGCCGTGGAGCTCGATCCGCTCGCACCGCTCCCGTTTGCGCAGCTCGGCGTGGTGCTGATGGCCGCCGGCAGGTTCGACGAGGCGATCGACGCGACGCTGCGGGCCACCGCCTTCGGTCCCGCGATGCTGGTGCCCTACTTGAGCCTCGGCCTCCTTTACAACCACGTTGGTCGCCGTGAGGAGGCGATCGAATGCCTCACCACCGCCGCCGAAGCATCGGGCCGGCAGCCGGCGGCGCTCACGGCGCTGGCCACCTGTCACCGCTCGCTCGGGCACATGACGGAAGTTCAAGCGATCCACGACGAGCTGTCGGCGCGCGCGCGCGGCGGCTACATGCAGAAGTCGACATTGGCCGTCGCTGCGGCGGCGGCCGACCGCCTGGACGAGGCGTTCGATCTCCTCGGCCAGGCGTGCGATGAGCGTGACAGCATCCTCATCTATTCGAAGCGACACCTCGGGTTCCTGTCCCTGCAGGACGATCCGCGCATGGCCGCGATCCACCGACGCATCGGCTTCACCAGCTGACTCAACTCAGCAACGAATTCCGCAGACCATAGCGTTGCAGGATCCCGGCGGCGATGCGCTCGGCATTGGCCAGGATCGTCAGGCTCGTGTTGACCGCGAGTGAAGACGGAATCGCGGCTCCGTCGGACACGTACAGCCCGGGATGATCGAAGATCTGGCCGGTCGCGTCCACCGCACCGTGGGCCGGTGCATCGGCCATGCGGCACGAGCCGACGTGGTGCGCTGTGGTGAAGTACGGATGGGGTCGCTCCCGGCCACTGCCGTCGATGAAATTCAAGCTCACGATGCGGCAGCCGTTGCGCAGCAGAATGTCGTGCAACAGCGTCTCCGTGGACTCGTAGTAGCGACGCAGGGAGGCGCCGAGATCGAGGCTCGTCGACAGACGCCCGTCGTCGCCCAGCGCGACCGAGGCGGCGGGGGGAGTGAGGCCGAGGCTGTAGATCGCGATCACGCGGCGGCGATAGACCTTCATGAGGTCCACGTTCGCCTGCCCCCAGTACGCGGGCTCGCGCGGGTCGCCGGCGAGGCGGAGGTGCATCGTCCCGGCGACGTTGATCGGCATCGCGCGCGCCGACGAGATCGTGACACCATGCGACTCCAGGAACTGGTAGCTGATCATGCCGCAGTGCGAGCGCCCGGTGAACATGTCGCCGTCGGGGACCGCTTCGGGGAGCACGCCCGCCGCCTTGACACTGCCGTTGATCGCGATGTGGCGGCCAACGTGATCGGAGAGCAGGGCAAGGGAGGGACGCGACGCCAGCAGCACTCGCGCGGTGCCGATCGTTCCACCGCCCAGCACCACGATCTTGGCCCGGTACCGCGCGGTGGTGCCATCGCTCGTGCGCGCGAGGACCTCGTAGCGATCTTCCACGTGATGCAGGTTGCGATGCCGCTCGCTGCTGCGCGGATCCCCGAGCGGGTGAATGGAGAGCGCTTCGACACCGCATTCCACTCTCGCTCCTGACGACACCGCCTGCGGCAAGTAATTCAGGTGTAGCGACTGTTTGTTGCCGTAAATGCAACCGGTGACGCAAAAACCGCTGCCGATGCAGTGCTGGACTGCGTAACGGGCGCGGTCACAGCTGTATCCCAGATTCTTCATCAGCATCGAGAACACGAGGCCGGACTTGGGCACTTCGTGCTCCCCGATCTGCTCCACCTTGAGCATGCGCTCGGCGATCTCGTAGTAGGGATCGAGAGCCGCCCGGTCGACGCCTGAGGGCCAGAGCAGATGTCCGTCCTCGTCGCGCTGCTGGAACACGAGCGATGGCGCACGCAGCGACACCATCTCGTAGAATCCGGAGCCGCCTCCCAGTCCTTCGGCGAAGGTGAAGTTGATATGGTCGCCCGACAGTCCCTTGATGTAGCGCAGGATGTACTTGGGGTCCTGGGTCTGGCGGAAATCCCTGAAGGGGTTGATGTGCGGTCCCTTCTCGAGCATCAGTACGCGCAGCCCCGCCTGCGCCAGACGGAGCGCGGGCGCAGCGGCGCCGAATCCGGTACCGATCACGAGGACATCGGTGCGAGTGACGCTCATGGCAGGCTCCTCACGCACAGTTCCCGTTCGCTGTCAGCGGCCACGACAGAAACCGCTCGGGGTCAGGGTAGGTGACGGCCGCGAGTCCACGGAACTGGTACGCGCCCTCGAACTCGATCAGTGCACAGCCACGCGTGTCGTCGTAAATGCCGCCGTAGTAGCTGGCTTGCGCCATGAGAATCGCACCCGTGTAGAGGCGCTCGGTCGTGGCATCGGCGGCGAGGCCCTCCTGGACCACTGCCAGCCGCTCGGCCTGGCTGAGGCGGTCGAACGACTCGCCAGTCCGGGCAGCGGCGCGCTGGCACAAGTCGGAGACGAAGAAGCCGCGGTACGGCGCGAAGCGCAGGTCCGAGTCGCGGAAGGCGCGCAACAAGTTGGGGTCCTCCGCGTCGGCCTCGGGAATCACGGTGAGGACGAAGGCGCGCAGCACACGCTCGGACGCATCCTCCCCGTCGAAGACGGACGGATAGTCGTGCAGCACGATGCGCAGCGGCGTGCAGGCCGAGGCCAGCCCGGCCGTCAGGACGCCCAGGCGGCGCAATGCCTCGCGGCGGGCGATCGAGGTCTGAGCTGGTGTAGCCATGCCGACTGCTCGCGAAGGTGACGAGTGCAGTCTAGGGAAGGGGTGTTAAGCGCCGGTCAAACGCCGCTCTAGCCGCTCCGGACGGGGCCCCGTAGCATGGGAGCACGTGCTCGACGTCCGTCTGCTTGGCCCGCCCAGCGTCCGGGTCGATGGAGTGGATGCCCCGCGCCTGCTCATGCGGCGCAAGAACCTCACGCTCTTCCTCTACCTGGCCTGCGCCGGCCGGCACGGCCGCAGCCAGGATCAGCTGATCGGCGTCATGTGGCCCGAAAAGTCTCAGGCGCGGGCACGGCGCTCGGTCACAGTCGCTCTCAGCACGCTGCGCAGCTGCGTCGGCTCCGGGATCGTCGTCACCGAGGGCGGGCAGTCGTGGATCGATCCCGCTGTGCTCCGCCTCGACATCGACGCGCTCGACGCCTTCACCAAAGCCGGACGGTGGCGCGAGGCGAACGCGCTTCTCGTGGCCGATGCGGGATTCCTCGAGGGCTTCGGCAGCGAGGTCTCGGCGTACGAGGACTGGCTCGGAACCGAGCGGCGCATCTGGAACCGCCGCATCGTGGACGTGCGCCTGCATGTCGCTGAGGAGGAGCTGCGCGCCGGGAATGCGCGCGGAGCGATTGAGACGGCGCAGCAGGCGCGACGCATCGATCGACTGTCGGAGCCGGCCGTCATGGTGCTGATGCGAGCGCTCGTGCTCCACGGGGATCGCAGCGGCGCCCTGGGCGAATACGAAGCGTTCGTCACGCGGCTGCGCGAGGATCTGGGCACCGAGCCCAGCGCCCCCTGTGTCACCCTGGCGGAACGCATCCGGCGTGAACGTGAAATCCCGGCTCCTCCGGACCCCGCTCCGGCAACGACACGACGCCACGCACCGCTCGTGCACCGAGGGGACCAGCTGAACGAGATCTGGCAGGTGTGGCAACGCGCCCGCGGCACCCCGACCGCCGTGCTGGCGATGCTCGTCGGTGACCCCGGGACCGGGAAAACCAGGCTGAGTGATGAGCTCGCGGCGCGCATGCGACTCGATGGCGCGGTGACGGTGGTGATCCGGGCTGTCGAAAGCGACCTCGCCACGCCGTGGAGTGGCCTGCTCGGCCTGGCCCGGGGCGGACTGCTGGAGGCAGCGGGACTGGCCGCGGCGGCTCCTGCCGCGCTCGCCTGGTTCGCCGGTCGAATCGAGGAATGGGGGGACCGCTTTCCGGCGATCCAAAAAGTGTCTCCGGAGCCCGAACCCGCCCACGCGTTCGTCGAGGTGTTGCGCACAGTCGTACGCGAGCAGCCACTCGTCCTCGTGGTCGACGACGCTGTCATGGTGGATCGCGATTCGCTGCTCGCGATCGAAGCCGCGCTCCGAGATCTGGCCAAGGCGCCCCTGTTCGCCCTCCTGATGCTCGCCGCCCAATCGACGCGCGCTGAGACCGAGCAGCTCCGTGCCCGGGTGGGACGTGACCTCGAGGGCATCGTCGCGCGCCTCGACCCTCTCGAGCTGCCGGATATCGTCGAATTGGCCAGATGGGCCGTGCCTTCCTACAGCACAGTCGAGATCGACCGTCTGGCGCGCCGCGTGCTGAACGATTCGGCGGGCCTCCCACTGCTCGTGGTCGAGCTGCTCAGTGCCGTAGCGGATGGCCTCGATCTGCAGCGCATCGATGGGGCCTGGCCGTCGCCGCTACGAACGCTCGACGACTCCATGCCGGGCGACCTTCCCGAGGCGGTGACCGGGGCGATCCGGGTCGAGTTTCACCGTCTTTCGAAAACGGCGCAGCTCGTGCTCACGGCGGCCGCTGTCCTCGAGGATCGTGTGACGGCCGATCGCCTCGGTCGCGCCACCGGCCTCGACTTGAGTGCGGTCACCGTCGCGCTCGACGAGCTGGAGTGGGCGCGCTGGCTCACGACGGAAGGGCGCGGCTACTCCTTCGCCGCTGCCATCGTGCGCCGCGTAATCGATCGTGACTTCGTGCTGCGGGGGCAGCGCCAGCGATTCCTCGATCAGGCCGGCCCACCTCCGCCCTCGGGCGTTTGACCGACGCTTGACCAGCTCGGTGCATCGTCCTCCGACCACTCTCACCGGAGGACGTTGTGCGCAGCTCCCTGCTGTTCGCCGCCGCACTGCTGATAGTTGGATGCAGCGACCGGAGCATTTCCGGCGTTTCCGCATATCAGCTCAAGTCACTCGACGGTCCGTCCTTCGGCCAGGCGAGCCCACCGGGCATCACGGTGCTGACGTGGAATGTCTATTACGGCACCGACGCGACGCCGCTGCTCACCGCGCCGGCCGACCAGGTGCCGTTCGTCGCGGCATCGGTGTGGGGCCTCGCTCAGCAGACCAACTTCCCGGCGCGCGCGGGTGCCTTGGCGCAGGTGATCGCCGCGCGGCACCCGCACTTGGTCGGGGTCGAGGAAGCGGCGATCTACCGCCTGCAGCACCCGGGTGACCTGGCGTTCGGGGGCACCCAGCCGGCGACGCAGGTGGTGTACGATTTCCTCGGGTTGCTGGCTGATTCGCTCGAAGCGCGTGGCCTGCACTATGTCGTCGCCGCGGCGGACTCGACGACCGACGTCGAGCTGCCGGTGATCACGGGCGTCGACCCGGCGACGGGGATCCCCACGTTCGACGACGTGCGCCTGACCGATCGGGACGCGGTGCTGGCGCGGGCCGATGTGCAGATAGCCAACGCGGAGCACGCCACGTACGCCGCGTTTATTCCGGTGTCGATCGGCGGCGCGCAGGCAGGCGTGTACGAAGGATGGAGCTCGATCGAGGCGACGGTCGGTGGCCGCACGATCCGTTTTATCGACACGCACCTCGAGACGCAGGACGCGCTCCCCGTGCAGCTGGGGCAGGCCCAGGAGCTGCTGGCGCTGCTGCAGAACGAGTCGCTTCCCACGATCCTCGCCGGCGACTTCAATTCGGACGTGTTCGGTCAGGATCCGTCGCGGGCGACGCCGTCCTACGGCATGATCACCGGCGCCGGCTTCGCCGACAGCTGGCTACGGCCGGGGCTCGTCCCGGCAGGACTGACCTGCTGCCAGAGTGAGACGCTCGACAATCCGGTGGCGGCGTTCAATCAGAGGATCGACTTTATCTTCACCCGCAACATGCCGCCACAGATGCAGGTGATCGGGCGTGACGTCGTGGGTGCCGCTCCGGTGGATCGGACTCCCGGTGGGCTGTGGCCGTCGGATCACGGAGGGGTTGTTGCCACGTTCGTGATTCCGCCGGCGCGGCTGGACGTTGCCAATTCGAAATAGCGGATACAGGGCGGTAGAAGGCGGTACGTCTTCTACCGCCTTCTTAGGCCCCTACAAGCCGCCCAAGCACCGGCACCCGCCTCGCCACCGTCATCACGCCGAGCGACACGAACAGCAGTCCCGCGGCGAGCACCGGAATCCCCACGAACGGCGACAGCGACGCGCCGGTGATGCGGACGCCGATCACGCCGCTCCCCAGCACATCGAGCAGCAACGGATGGAGCAGATAGATGCCGTAGCTCGAGGCTGCGAATGCACGCACCAGTGCCAACGTGACCGGGTGCCGAGCCACCCACGCCGCGGGCCGGGGCTGCGTCAGGAGCACGAAGGCGACCAGTGCCATGACGATCACGTTCGGTCGGTCGTAGCTGTACAGAATGACGTTGAGGTGCTCGTCGCCCGTCAGCCGCGCCGTCGTGACGATCGTCCACACCGCGGCCAAAAGAAACAGCAGCCCCAGCTCCCACGCTGTCCGCCTGCTGATCGGCGTTGCGGCGAACCACGTCCCGGCGAGCAGGTATCCGACGTACGTGCTGACGACGAGCACCGGGATGCCGATCGACGGCCCGCCCCACCATGTCCACAGCGGGAGCACCGCGGTCCCGACGAACCAGAGGCCGAGGGCGTACCAGCGCAGCGTCGGCGCGGCCTGCGCGGCGAGCGGTCGTAACAAAGGAATGGCGAGGTAGAGTCCAAGCAGCACGTAGACGTACCAGAGGTGGTAAAACACGGGTCCCGCAAGCAGCTCGTGCCAGAAGCGCGACCAGCCGAACGCATGGTGGTCGCGGACGGCGATCCACACCCATGCAACGAGCGACCAGGTGACGAGCGGCAGGGCGACGCGGTCGAGCCGGCGCCGGAAGAAGCGTCCCAGGGGCTCAGCGATCCGTTCCGGGGCGAGCAGTAGCCAGCCGGTGAGCAGGACGAAGAGCGGCACACCGGGGCGCGCCAGGCTGTCGTAGATATTCCCGGCCCAGAAGGCCGTCAGGCCAGCGGCGGGACCCGGGTTCGCGACGGCACCGGCGGTGTGGAGCACGACGACCAGCGCGATCGCCACGGCGCGCACGACATCGGGAGCGACGGAGCGAGGCGCGGCGGCGGGTGAAGAGGGCGGCACGGGCCACAATATAGGGCTCAACGCCGTCGCGCCGGCGTACGTAAATTCTCTGTCGTCGGTCCCTGAGGTTCTCTCCGGAGGGTTCATGCGCTGGTCGCACACAATCGCCGCCTGGCTTCCCATATTTCCGGTGCTCGCTGCCGCACAGAGCGGCGGGTCGTTACCGCTGAAGCTCCCGGCCCGGCCGACCACAGCCGCAATCACCGCCGCGGACCTGATGACGCGGCTCTACGTCTACGCCGACGACTCGATGCAGGGACGCGAGACAGGAACGATCGGCAACGTCAAAGCCACCGACTACATCGCGGCCGAGGCGCGGCGTCTGGGACTGAAGCCGGCGGGAGACAGCGGGACCTACTTTCAGACGCTCCCGTTGAAGACGCGGACGTTCGACACGACGTCGTCGTTCACGGTGAACGGCTCAAAGCTCGCTGCCTTCACCGACTACCTCTCGCTCAGCCGGGCGCCGGTGTCGCTCAGCTCGTTGCCGGTCGTGTATGGCGGGGTGCTGGGAGATTCGGCGCACCTGATCGCTACGGCCGAGGCGCAGGGGAAACTCGTCGTGCTGCGCACAGTGGGTGGGGCAAACTCGCTGCGCACACTGCGGCGCGGCCCCGGAATCCCCGGTGCCGCAGCGGTGGCATTGGTCGCGCTCGACAGTATTCCTTCATTCTTCCTGTCGGCGCTGCGCCGCCCCCAGACGTTCCTCGATGACAACACGACGCCGACCCCGGCGCAGACGCCCACTTTGCTGGTGAGCAGCGCAGCCGCGGCGAAAATGTTCGCGGCGCCGCTCGATTCACTGGCGGTTGGGACGGCTGGAGGAACAGCGGCGATCGACGTGCGCTACGATATTGCCGCGGCGCCGTTCCCCGCCCGCAACGTGGTGGCAATCGTGCAGGGGAGTGATCCCAAGCTGAAGGGGGAGTATGTCGCGATCGGCGCGCACAACGATCACATCGGGCTGACGCCGCGCGCCCTGGATCACGATTCGATCCGCATCTGGAATCACGTCGTGCGGCCCGAGGGGGCGGACGACGCCTCGAAGCAGGCGACGCCGGCGCAGCAGGCGCAGGTCGACTCGCTGCTCGCCGCGTACCGCGCGGCGCACGCGGGGAGCGCGCGGATCGATTCGATCTCGAACGGCGCCGACGACGACGGGTCCGGCACAGTCACGGTGCTCGAGATCGCCGAGCGCATCACGTCACTGCCACAGAAGCCGCGCCGCTCCATCCTGTTCGTGTGGCACACCGGCGAAGAGAAAGGCCTACTCGGCTCGCGCTTCTTCACCGATCACCCCACCGTGCCGCGCGATTCGATTGTGGCGCAGCTCAACATGGACATGGTGGGTCGCGGCGACGCCGGGGATGAGACCGGCCGCACCAAGACCGGTACGCCGCTACACGGATCGGCCGGCTATCTCCAGCTCGTCGGATCGCGCCGGCTGTCGACGGAGCTGGGAGACCTGATCGAACAGGTCAACAAAGCCGACCATTACAATCTGACGTTCGACTACGCGATGGACGCCGACGGCCACCCGTCGAACATCTATTGCCGCAGCGACCACTACGAGTACGCGCGCTACGGCATTCCCATCACCTTTTTCACCACCGGATTGCACTCCGACTATCACCAGGTGACGGACGAGCCGGAATACATCGACTACGCGCACATGGCCAAAGTGGGGAATTTCGTGGAGGATGTAGCCGTCCACGTCGCCAATCTCGATCACCGCGTGGTGGTCGATCATCCTAAGCCGGACCCGACCGGCTTTTGTCGTCAGTAGGCGAACCAGGCCTTTCGCAGCGCGAGCTGGCGCTCGGTCGCGCCAGGGAGCGGTTCGAGATGCACGGTGGGTCGCTGCTGCACGGGGACGACGACGGTTGTGCGCACCGGCCCACCGGGACGAGTCACCTCGACTGTCACCGTGTCGCCGATTTTCAGACGCCCGAAGATGGCCCGGAAGGCGTCCATAGTAGTGAGAGGCGCGCCGTTCACGCGGACGACGCGGTCGCCGGTGTGGAGGCCGGCCGCTCCCCAGACGCTCGCCGGGTTGCCGATCAGGAGCCGCAGCGCTGAATCTCCGGGTGGCAGCCAGGCGAACACGCGCAGGTCCGATAGCGGCGCGCCATCGCGCCCCAGACCGGGGCCCCACGTCACGACCGTCCGCAGCCCTGCGAGCCCGAGATAGCGGTCGAACGGGATCGGATTCCCCGCCCGCACGTAGCGGTCGAAGAACGGACGCACGATACAGCCGCATACCTCATGGACCGCCGCCTCGATATCGCGCGTCGTGTACCCTCTCGCGCCGGAGTAGCGGGCCAGCATGATGCGCATCACGTCGTCGAGCGAGCGGCGGCCCTGTGTCGCGTCGCGAATGATCAAGTCGAGCATCGTCCCGATCAGCTCACCCTGCAGGTGTACGCTCGCGCTGTAGTCGCCGAGCGCGCCGGGCGGGGTGCCGTAGGTCACGACGCTGACGCTTTCTGGTGAGAAGCGGGAATTCCCCGGGCTCGCCAGATAGCGGGTGATCAGGCCTTCGAGGTGCGCGGCGCGCGTCGAGTCGGGCCGCGATACGCCTGCGCGCCGCAGCAGCTCGTCGGCGTACAGCATCGTGATGCCTTCGGCCCACCAGAGGCCGTTCGAGCGCCGCGCCGGCCGGTAGTCGATGCCGCCATACCCCGCGGGATGGATCCGCATCAGGTTCCACGTATGGAAGTACTCATGCGCCGCTTCGCCGAGGAAGTCGGGAAGGTCCGAGGCGAGCCGAGCGCTTGTCGCCCCGATCGTCACCGAATTCCGGTGCTCGAGCGATCCGCCGGCGCCGTCCTGCACCAGGAAGGTGTAGTCACGGTACGGGGCGCGTCCGAATAGCGCGATCGCTTGCTCGGTCAAGCCTTCCACGCCCCGCACCAGGGCCAGCGTGTCGAACGGCTGCGCCCCGGCGAGTGGCCAATACACGACGCGGTGCGGCACGCCATCAACGGCGAAGCGCCAGCTCGAGAAATGCCCTACCAGTGCCGGTGAATCGATGAGCACGTCCACCGACGGCGCGAAGACAGTGGTCGGGTCGATCGTCGGTGTCAGCCCGGTGGCGATATCCCAACCCCGTGGGAGGTCGAACGTCACGTAGGACGGGACGAGCGTCGCGCCGACGATGTACATGAACGATTGCGGCCCGCCGACGAGACCGCCCTGCGGCGCGAGGAACGGCACCCACGATGAGCGGACCGGCCGGTCCTGCACCGGCAGCTGCAGCCGGTAGCGCACCTCGACGGTTCCGCCCGGGGCCACCACGCGCCACAGCGCGCTGTCTTCCCGCGCGATGCTTGCCGGGCCCGCTCCGGCAGGCGACGCGACTCGTACCTGCCCGACATAACGGAAGTAGCGGTCGTCGTATTCGGGGTGTGCCGCGAGTGCGAGCCGGAAGGTGTCCCTCGCGTTCCGGATCCTGATCGTCACGTCAAACCCTGAGAGGTCGGCGCTATCGACCCGCAGCCCGTAGGACACCACCGGCTGGGACAGGGCGTAGCGCACGTCCACGGCGTCGACGGCGTCCTGCAGCGGGTGCTGAGCCGCAAGGCCGGACGGGATGCTCAGGGCGATCAAGGCGATGGCGATCTTGGGCATAAGTGCTCTCGTGGGGTCGGAATTCTGATGCCGGACGGGCCGCGAAGGTTGTGTTCCCCCTGGCGGGATTCGCGTGTATTTTCTGCCCCCCCTATGCGAGCGCTCGGAATGCTGC
>DATLVL010000362.1:0-2646 GCA_035577525.1 Gemmatimonadales bacterium
CCGTCCTCGCGCTGGGTGTTACCGCCGATCGCACCCGGATTCTCTATCCCGGCGTCGATGCCGACCGGTATTCACCGGCCACTGTGCACACGCCGCCGGCCACCAATCACAGGTCACCCACCCTCCTATCCGTGAGCCGCCTGGCCGACATGTATAAGGGTCATGACACAACGATCCGTGCGTTGCCCCTTGTCCAAGCCAAGGTTCCGGGGGCCCGCTATGTTGTCGCCGGCGGAGGACCACTGCGCGAGTATCTGGGCCGCGTGGCGCAGAGTGTTGGTGTTGAGCAGAACGTCGAATTCCTCGGCGAAGTCTCGGACGATCAGCTGCTCGACCTCTACCGCTCGGCCGACGTCTTGGCTGTGCTGTCGCGCGAATCGGCCTCGCTCGGCGGCGCCGAGGGGTTCGGCATCGTCTGCCTCGAGGCGGCGGCCTGCGGCGTCCCCGTCGTCGCCGGGCGCTCGGGCGGCCTGCCGGACGCCGTCCAGGACGGCGTCACCGGCATCCTCGTCGATCCCCAGGACCTGGGCGCCGCCGCCGAAGCCATCGTCTCTCTCCTCGCCGACCCCGCACGCGCTCGGCGCATGGGCGCCGCCGGACGCTCCGCGGTGCTCGATCACTTCACCTGGGATCACATGGCACGAGAGGCGAGACGGCTGTTCGGAGAGGCGATACGTCCTCACCCCCTGTCCCCCTCTCCCCTTCGGGAGAGGGGGGACGAGACCTCACGCACATGACCGCGCCCCCGCCTCGCAAACGACGCGGCTGCCTCGGCGGCTGCCTCACGCAACTCCTCGGGCTCGCGATCCTCTGTCTGGTCCTCTTCGGCGGCCTCCAGGCGCTGCTGGCCCCCTGGAACTTCTGGCTCGGCGGCCACTTTCACTGGTGGCCGGGCTGGACGGGTTACGGGGAAATGCACACCAGGCTGTCCGGGGGCGACTACACCATGTGGCTGACCCTCGATCCCACCATCCCCGGCTACCGCAAGTCGCCCCTGCGCGGCACCGTGTTCCTCTGTACGCCGCATGGAGAGCGGATCCAGCTCAATCTCTCGGGCGACATACGGCGCCGGCACGGCCGCGACCTCACCGGCGTCCCGCTGCACCTCTACATGGATCACTACTCCGGCACGGCCCGCTTCACCGGCGACACGCGCCCCTACATCGACTTCTGGGGCTCCTTCGGTGACCGCGTGCTCACCGCGGACGACAGCGGCAGCATCGCCCGCGCCTTCAACCCCGATGGCACGGTACTGGCCAGGGGGCAACGTGCCGTCGAGCGACAGGAGAACGTGCGCCTGATCCTCCGGGAACGCACATCCTGGAGCCTGGGGCGGCCGTCATGCAACCCTTCCGCGCTCCGCCGGCACTAATTGCATCACCCAACCGAGCGTGTCGTGGGTGGATACGGTACGAGCCCACAGGCGTACGATTCGTACGTTGATCGCGGACGACGAGCCCACCGCACGCGAGGGAATGCGTCTCTTGCTGGCGACGGACCCTGAGGTCCAGCTGGTGGGGGAGTGTTCGAGTGGACGCGAAGCGGTGGCCGGGATTCGTGCAGCCGTCCCGGATCTCGTGTTCCTCGACGTCCAGATGCCGGACCTGGAGGGCTTCGCGGTGCTGCGGCACGCGGGCGCGGACCGAACCCCTGCCGTCGTGTTCGTCAGCGCCTGCGAACAGGACGCGCTGCGTGCCTTCGAGGTGAACGCCGTCGATTACGTCCTGAAGCCGTTCACGAACGAGCGGTTCCGTGCGGCGCTCCAGCGGGCGAAGCAGCAGGTCCACAGTACCTGGCTCGACGCCGCGCTGCAGAACCTCACGGCGCTGCTCCCCGAGCGCGCCCCGTCGCGGCGGCCGCGCCATCGCGATCGGCTCCCGGTCCGATCGAACGGCACGGTCACGCTGCTCCCCGTGGGGGAGATCGAGTGGATCGATGCCGAGGGAGACCACGTGCGCGTGCACGTGGGCAAGACGTGGTACCGCATTCGAGAGACGATGAAGACTCTCGAGGATGAGCTCGACGGTGCGCGCTTCGTGCGCATCCACCGCTCCACCATCGTCAACCTGGAAAAGATCAAGGAGCTGCAGCGGTTCGTTCACGGGGAGTACGTCGTGGTGTTGTACAACGGCGCCACGCTCAAGCTGTCACGCGGGTACCGCGATCGCCTCGAAGCCCACCTCGGTCGCGCGTTGTAGTTCGGCTACGACGCCGGTTTGATCGGTCGCAGCACGATCCACCCACCGTGGCGCAGGTGCGGGTGGGTACGCGCGATCGTCACAGCCTCCGCCTCGTCCCTCACTCGAATGATGAAGAACCCGTCGATCATCCCTTGCGGGCTCGCCGCGTCCTCTGACTCGACCCGCACCCCCTGGGGCGTGTTGCGGAGCAGGTGTGCGGTGTGGACCAGCGCCCTTCCCAGCACCGCCGCGCCGCCCTTCTGCACGCTGTCCGCCCAGGCATCGTATTCAGCCTCTGCCGCTGCCAGAGACGGGCCGAGGCGGAAGTCGCGTCCCTCGTACAACAGCAGCATGTAGGCGGGACGAGTGTCCGCAGCCGGTTGGCCCGAACGGCGTCCGATCCACACACCCGTGGCGAAGAGCAGGGTCGCAGCGGCCAGCGCGCCGGCGGTCAGCCAGAGCCGGC
>DATLVL010000363.1:0-8099 GCA_035577525.1 Gemmatimonadales bacterium
CGGCGCGCCGCCTGCGCGCCCTGGTCGATCCCGAGCGACTCGTCCTGCACCTCGAGCTGCAGGTCGAGCGGCGGCTGCGCCGGGCACGACTCTCGGTCATCCCCGTGGACCAGTTCCTCCTCGCCTACGACACGATCACGACACGGCGTGGCGGTGCCGGTCTCGCCTTTCACGAGCTCGTCGTGTGGCGCGACCGCTGGGGCATTATTCCGCTCGAGGGTCTGGAGCGCGCGATCACCGCGAGCTTCGGCCTCGCGCCGGCGACGCTCGACCGCGTCGATCGCGCCGCTCAGCTGCTCGAGGCGCGTTCGCAGCGGGCGGCCGAGCCCGCCAGTGCATCGCGGCGGGTGGCGGTCGTCGCCGTGGCGCATGGGCGTATGGCGCTGTGCCACGCGGGAGCGGCGCTCCAGCTGCCGCTCGAAGACGGCGCCGGCCAGGATGCCTGCCGCCGCGCGATGCGGCGCTGGTTCGGCAACACTGAAGGCGACATCCGACTGCTCGGCGTCACCCCGGGTGGCGACGGGCAGCCGGTCGTGGAGGTGTGGCTGGTGCGGCGGCTGCGACGCGACCTCACGGCGGCGCCCCCCGCAGGATTGCAGTGGTTCGCCCCCAGCGACATCGTGGCGCGGGTCGGGTCTCCGGTGCTGCGGGATGCGGCGACCCTCGCCGCTCTCGCGGTGGCGGCGCGCTCGGAGCTGGTGCCGGAATGGTCCGCCGCGCCGCTCGAAGCCGATGCGGCACCGGCGCCGGTCTCGGGAGGAGGGACCGACGAGCGCGCGCGGCTCACCCTCAGCGAGCTGCGCGTGCCGGTGCTCCCGGCGAAGCTCCGCGACGCCGCGACACGCGCCCCGGACCAATTCATCAACGTCGAGCTGAGCTCGCTGGAATTCAACGCCCGGGTGCTGGCACTGGCCGAGGACGCCGAGACTCCGCTGGCTGCGCGGCTGCGCTTCCTCTCGATCTTCAGCGGCAACCTCGATCACTTTTTCATGGTCGAGGTCGGCGCGCTCAAGGAGCAGGTGGCCGCCGGTGTCGTGGAGCCGTCGCCCGACGGGATGTCGGCGTCCGAGCAGCTCGATGCGATCGCCATCCGGTTGCGACCGCTGGTCGCCCGGAAGTACCGCGTGCTCGCCGAGCTCTGCGCCGGCCCGCTTCCTGCCGCCGGAATCCGGCTGCGCGACTGGTCCGAGCTCAGTGCCGACGAGCGCGTGCCGCTGGCGCAGCGCTTTCGCGCGGAGATCATGCCGTTTCTCACTCCCAAGGCCCTGACCCGCGCGCCGGGGCACAAGTTCCCCCAGCTGGGCGATCGCCGGGTGGCGCTCGCGGTGATGCTGCGAGACCAGGTCGACGGCCCGGTGCACTTCGCCGCCGTCGAGCTCCCGGCCGCACTCCCCAGTCTGCTGGCCTTGCCGGGAGCGATGGTACCGACCGAGTCGGTGGTGCGCGGTCAGCTGGGAGAGCTGTTTCCGAGCCGAGAGGTCGTGGCCGCGCACGCGTTCCGCGTTACGCGCAGCGGCGACATTCATCTCGACGAGCTGGGCACGGCGAGCTTCGTCCAGGCGGTTGCCGAGGAAGTGCGCCGCCGGCCCTGGGGGCCCGTGGTGCGCATCGAGGTCGAGCGCGGCATGCCGCAAGAGCTGCGCGACCTGTTGCAGCGCGAGCTGCGGTTCGAGGAGAGCGAGCTGCACAGCGCGCTCGGCCCCTCCGATGTGTACGAGGCCGACAGTCCAGTCGATTTGGGCGCGCTGGACGAGGTGGCCGGGCAGGTGTCGCGGGCGGGTCTCGACTACCATCGCTACGCCGCCCGCGACCCGTTTGCCGGAGAGCGCTCGATCGTCGCGCGGCTCGACCAGGGCGACGTGCTGGTGCACCACCCGTTCGATTCGTTCGCGGCGAGCTTCGAGCGATTCATCACCGAGGCGGCCGACGACGCCGCGACGATCGCCATCAAACTCACGCTCTACCGTCCCGGAGGGCCCTCGGCGATCGGCGACGCGCTGCGGCGCGCGGCTGCCCACGGCAAGGATGTCTCCGTGTTCGTCGAGCTGAAGGCGCGGTTCGACGAAGAGCTGAACATCGGCTGGGCGCAGAGTCTCGAGGCAGCCGGGATTCACGTGATCACCGGGCTCGCGACGCTCAAGACCCACGCCAAGATTGCGCTCGTGGTGCGGCGCGAGGGAAACCGCACGCGCCGCTACGTCCACGTGGGGAGCGGGAACTACAACCCCGACACGGCGAAGGTCTACACCGACCTGGGCCTGTTCACTGCCGACGACGCGATTGGGGAGGACGTGCACGCCCTGTTCAACGAGCTCACCGGCTCCTCACGCCCGCCCCAGGCCGCGTTCCGCCGTCTGCTCGTGGCCCCGACCAACATGCTGGACCGCTTCCTCGCCCTGATCGCGCGCGAGGCCGAGCACGCCCGAGCCGGACGTGGGGGCCGCATTCAGGCAAAGCTCAACGGGCTCGCGGACGCGACGGTGATCGGCGCGCTGTACCGCGCCGCGCAGACGGGCGTCCAGATCGACCTCGTTGTGCGCGGGTTGTGCATGCTGCGCCCCGGTGTACCGGGGCTGTCGGAGAGGATCCGCGTCGTCAGCGTGCTGGGTCGCTTCCTCGAGCACGCCCGCATCTATCGCTTCGAGAATGCGGGCGCGCCCGAGTACTTCACCGGATCAGCCGACTGGCGCCCGCGCAATCTGCGCCGCCGTGTAGAGGTCATCACCCCGGTCACCGCGGCGGCGGCGCGCGCGCGGCTCGATCGCATCCTCGCGCTCGAGCTGACCGACCCGGGCGCGTGGCAGCTGCAGTCCGACGGCTCCTACGTCCGACCGGCCGGCGCACGCCACGCGCCCGGCTCGCAGGAACGGCTCATCGCCGACATCTCACAATGACTTCAGAAACTCCACCACCGCCGTCTGCTCGCTTGCCGAGAGCCTGAGGAAGCGGTCGGTGACGCCGCTCGCCTCGCCGCGATGGCGTGCGATCGCGTCGCGCAGCGTGAGTGAGCCGGCGTCGTGCATCAGCCGGGGGCGCAGCCGGACGCCCCACAACGGCGCGGTCCGCATCTTGTTTTGCGTGTTGCCGAATTCGGGCCGCGAGTAGTTGCGCCACAGGATCTGGAGAGCCTTCTTGCCGTAGTGCTCCTGCATCGTCATCACGATGCCGTCCCCGGTCCCCACGTTGTGCAGCAGGAAGTCTCCGAAGGGATGGAACGTCTTCGCGCCCAGGGCGGCGGGGATCGTGTCCAGGCCGCCGTTGATGACGGTGCCCGCGGCAGCGGTCGTCAACGTGCGGACGTGGCAGGTCGCGCATCCGATCGAGTCGAACAGTCTCGATCCGAGCACGGCCAGCGCCGTCTTGGCCTGGAGCGTGTCGCGGGCCGGGGCTTTGGTCGCACGCATGAACCGGGCGAAGCGGTCGATGTCGGCGAAGCTGCCGCTGTCGTTCGGTTCGTGCGCGGTGTTGCAGATCGCCGTCACCTCGTCGGGCTGGAGCCGGCTCGTGAACCCCATCTCGTTGAGGTAGGCGTCGGCGGAAAACGACAGCAGGCTGGAATGCTGGTCCTTCCACCCGAAGCGGCCCACGCGCGTCGTACCGGGCGCCTCTACAACGGGAACATAGAGTGCCTGCCCGCAGATCTTGCCCTTGCTGGCGCGGCACTGCTCGCGGGCCAGCCCGAGCAGGGTCGTGTCGTCGACCGCTTCCACGAATCCGTCGCCGAGAACACTAAGCGAGATCCGGAACGTGCGGATCTTCTCGCTGTCGGGGACGCGCTCCTGCATTTCGGAATCGGGGAACTGGGCATTGGGGCAGATCGCGCGGTCGTTCACCAGCGTGCGGGCCTGGATGACGGTGCTGCCGCGGCCGATCGGGGGGTCGGGATTCACGAACTTCCCGTCCGGTCCGTTGTGACCGACGCGCAGCTCGCTCACCTGGCTGGCGCCCCCTGAGACGGTGTTCTGGTGGCATTCCCGGCAGGACTGCGCGTTGTACAGGGGCCCGAGACCGTCGCCGATGTCCTCGGTCTCGTCGAACGCATCGAGGTCGGCGGCGTGAGTCGACTCAGCCACAAAACCGTTGCTCTGATTGTCGAACCCCGCCAGGGCATCGGGACCGGTGTTACCCGGGGGTGGCGGCGGAGCAGGGGGTTTGGGGCGGCAGGCGACGATCAACAGGAACAGCGGGGCAATCCACATCAGGCGACGAGATCTGAGTGCAGGGGTCATGAGTGTCTCGATCGTGAAGGGACGAGCGTCATACCGCTTTCAGGAAAGGATGTTTCCGAGCGAACAGCGGCGTGCCCTGTCCTACAGTCCGAGGGCGGCGCCGAAGCCGATGGCGGCGGCCGACTGCCGGCGGGAATACGACCCGAGGACGCTGTTCGAGGGGAAGTCGCGCAGGTCGTACACGATCCCGAACGTCTGCAGAAAGAGCTGCAGCCGGCGCCGGGCCTGGTAGCGCGCGCCGAGGCCGAAGCGCGCGAAGGGCTGTGCGTGCACGGCGCCGGTCGTATCCCAGACGTGCAGCACTGCTGCCCCGCCGCCTCCGGAGAAAGTGAGGGCGATCCTGCGGTGAGCCCAGTAGATGTAGTCGAGGTTGATTCCGTACAGGAAGAGATCGACGTTCGTTCCTGAGCCGGCATTCGTGGTGTGGAGCTGCTGTCGATTCCAGACGAAGTCGCCCTGTACCGTCAGGGACGAATCGGTGGCGATCGGTTGCCACCACAGTCCGCCTTCGATGAACAGACCGCCCTGGAGAAACGCGGTACCCGCGCTGTTGAGGTCGGCGATCGTCGTCAGGTCCCCGGCATCGACGTAGACGCCGCGGGCGCGCCGTTGCGCCGTCGCCGGAGTGGCGGCGAGGTGGCAGGCGAGAGCGACCAGCGGGAAGACACAGGTGGTCCGCATGTGTTTGGAAAACTATTCCTCAGGTTGAGAGAGGCTATGGCCGTAAACTGATGGTGACGCCCTTTCAGACCCCTGTCCTGCCAACCTGAGTGACCGGACGCGGGACCGCTCGTCCCACGACCGGACAACAGCGAGGCCCTGCCCGCCGCCGCCGTGCGTGCCCCTGCTGGCATGGCGGTTGCCTTGCAGGGGTGTGACATGCGCTCTGCGTTGCCTCACTTCCAGGAGCCCGCGGCCGATCGCGCGACGCACGACGACGAGCGTCTGCGACTCGTGGCGGCCGTGCGCGACCGCTTCGACATTCAGCGCGAGCTGGGCCGGGGCGGGATGAGCAGCGTGTTCCTGGCGTGGGATCGTCTCGGCCGGCGGCGCGTCGCCATCAAAGTGCTGGCGGCGGGGTTGAGCCTCTCCGTCGAGCATCGCGAGCGCTTCCGGCGCGAAGGGTGGATCACTACCCGGCTCGCGCATCCGCATATCGTCGCGTGCTACGACTGCGTCCGCTCCGGCGACCTCGTCTACACGGTGATGCCCTACATCGCGGGACGCTCGCTCGCCGCGCTGCTCGCGGGGGGCCGGCGTCTCACTCCAGCGACGGCCGTCGCCATCTTCGCAGCCGTAGCCGACGCGCTGGCCCACGCGCACGCGATCGGCGTGGTGCACCGGGACGTGAAGCCCGCCAACATCCTGCTGCAGCGCAGCACCGGACGTCCCTACCTGGCCGATTTCGGGATTGCAACGCTCCGCACTTCCGAGCATTCACGGGCGGAGGTGACGAAGCGCTTCGGCACGCCCGAGTTCATGTCGCCCGAACAGGCGCTCGGCGCCTGGGACGCCGACCATCGCGGTGACATCTACTCGCTCGGCCTGGTCGCCTACCTCGCGCTGGCGGGCCGGATGCCGTTTCCCGGAGGGTCGCCCGTCGCCCATGCGGCGCAGCGCTCTGTGCTCGATGCGCCGCCGCTCCGCGACCTGGCCCCGGAAGTGCCGCCTCGTCTCGCCGCGGTGGTGGATCGCTGCCTCGCGCGGCGCCCGGAGCGGCGCTGGCAATCGGCGGCAGCGCTCGAGCGTGCATTGAGGAAGAGTCTCGGGGCCAGCCTGCTGCAGCGTTGGGTCCGTGCCCTGAAGGCCGGCTAGAGTAACACCCCGTGCAGCACGATGCTCGCGATCGTGAAGTAGATCACCAGTCCCGTGACGTCGACGAGCGTCGCCACGAGGGGTGCTGACGCACTTGCCGGATCGAACCCCACTCGCCGCAGGATGAAGGGCAGCATTGATCCAGCCACGCTGCCCCACAGCACCACGCCCACGAGGCTGAACGCCACCGTCAGGGCGATGCGCATGAAGTGAACGCCGTACGTGCCGCCGATCGCCTGCCAGAGAAGGATGCGCGTCAGGCCGATCGTTCCGAGGATCAGCCCGAGCCCGAGTCCGGCCGCGATCTCGCGACGCAGCACCCGCCACCAGTCGCGCAGCCGCACTTCGCCGAGCGCGATGGCGCGGATGACGAGCGTCGTGGCCTGGGAGCCCGAGTTGCCGCCGCTCGAGATGATCAGCGGCACGAACAGCGCCAGCACGACGGCGGACGCAATCTCGTCCTGATAGTGGGTCATTGCCGTCGCGGTGAGCATCTCGCCGAGGAACAGCGCGGCGAGCCACCCCGCGCGTTTCTTGAGCAGCCGCATGAACTCGATCGTCAGGTACGGCGCTTCGAGGGCTTCGACACCGCCGATCTTCTGGATGTCCTCCGTGGCCTCTTCGCGAATCGCGTCGGCGATGTCGTCGAAGGTGATGATGCCGACCATTTTCCCAGCTTCGTCCACCACCGGCAGTGCCAGCACGTTGTGTTTCTGAAACAGCCGTGCCACCAGCTCCTGGTCCATATGCTCGGGAACGGAGACGACGTCGGTCACCATGATGTCGCGCACTACTTTGTCTTCGGCGGCCTGGAACAGCTGCCGGAATGAGACGACGCCGCGCAGCGTCTGATCGTTGTCGAGCACGTACAGGTAGTAGATCGTCTCGACCGACGTCGCCTGCTTGCGCAGGTAGCGGATCGCCTCGCCCACCGTCATCTCGGGGCGGATGCGGGCGAAGCGCGGGTTCATCAGGCCGCCGGCGTCGTCCTCCGCATGGGCGAGCAAGGCGCGCACTTCCCGGCGCGTGGTGTCGTCGAGCATCTCCAGCAGCCGGTCCCGTTCTTCCGGGGACGCCTCCTGGATGAGGTCGACTGCATCGTCGGGGGGGAGCAAGCGCATCCATAACCGCTGCTCCCCCTGGGGGAGCGACAACAACAGCGTCATCTGCTCGCGCGGCTCGAGGCTCAGGAAGAAGTCGTCGGCTTCGTGACGCGGGAGCTGTTTGAAACGCCGCACGCGTTTCTTGGCGGAGAGGGCCGGCCACTCCTCCCAGAGTCGGACGGCGGCGCTGTCGACGGTGGTTTCGAACATGCTGGTGTCCTTCGGTTGGTCGCGAAGCCCGATCAATCGTCCCGTTCGTCAAACTTCACAGTCCGTGCCACGACGCGGGAGGGCTCCCGCCAGGTTGGCCCGGACCGGCCGTCAGTGCCAGAACCGGCTGACGGTATAGATCAGGAGACCGACGAGGCCCCCGACGAGCGTCCCGTTGATGCGGATGAATTGCAGGTCCCGGCCGATGGCCAGCTCGAGGCGCTGCGCCGCCGCCTCGGGGTCCCAGCCGGCGACGGTCTGGGCGATCAGGTCGGCCGCTTCCTGGCGGTACTGGTCCAACGCCGCGGCGACGAGCCCGACGACTCCCTCGTCGATCTCGGACAGCAGGGCAGGGTTGGCGACGAGCGACGCGCCGAAAGCGGCGATGCCGTTTTCCAGGGCCCCCGGGGCCTTTCCTTCTTCTGCCTGGGTGGCATAGCGCAGGATCGCGGCCCGGGTCGTCTCCCAGAGCCGTGTCGACAGCTCCTGGAACGCGGGATCCTGCAGCCACCGCTCCTTCAGGGCCTCGGCGCGGGCGATGACATCGTGAGAGTGCTGCAGCCCGTCGATGAAGTCCCGCAGGCTATTGTCGAGCGTCGCCCGCAGCGGGTGGTCGGGGTCGGCGCCGATGTCCCGGAGCAACCGCTCGATCGCCGTGACGATGCGCTGATAGATCTTGTCGTCGATGATCCCCGGCACCCACCAGGGGCTCTCTTCCTTGACACGCCGCCGCACCACTTCG
>DATLVL010000364.1:0-5839 GCA_035577525.1 Gemmatimonadales bacterium
CGCGGTGAGCGGCTTCACCAGTTACACGCGCACCAAGCCTTCCAACCCCTTCGGGTTCTACATGCTCGGTCTCTCGGCCTGGAAATCGGGCGACTTGAAGACGGCGGAGCAGGCGTTCCGGCAGTCGCTCTCGCTCGACTCGACGCACCTGAAGAGCTACCTGAACCTGAGCCGCGTGCAGATCGAAGCCGGTCAGCCCGATTCGGCCCTGGTGACGCTCGAGCAGGCGTTGCGTGTCGACGAAACGTCGAGCGAAGCGTATCGGTTGCAAGGGCGCGCGCACGACGCGCTGGGTGAGTCCGCGGCCGCCGTGAAGAGCTATCACGAGGCGTTGTCGCTCGCTCCCGAGGACGTGTGGTCGATGAACAACCTCGGCCTGGCGCTCATCCACCAGGGTGCGTTCGACGACGCGCTGCGGCCGCTCGCCCGCGCGGTGCAGATCGAGCCCGGCGTGGCGACGTTCCAGAACAACCTCGGCATGGCGCTCGAGCGGACGGGGCATTTCAATGCCGCCGCGGACGCCTACCGCTCGGCGGTGTCGATCGACAGCACGTTCAGCAAGGCGTCGGCCAACCTGCAGCGCGTGCAGTCGTTGAAGGAGGACCCCAACACCGCGACGCTGGATCTCAAGGTGCTGGCGCAGCAGTTCGAGCAGCAGATTCGTGACTGGAACGAGAACGAGAAGTAAGCGTCATCGTCTCCAGCGCGTAGGACGGGCGGCTCCTCTCGGGGCCGCCCGTTGTCGCGTTCAGGCCACCGCGACGCTCTTGATGTTCACGAATTCCCGCAGCCCGAACTCCGCCAGCTCGCGCCCATAGCCCGACCGTTTGACGCCGCCGAAGGGCAGGCGCGGATCCGAACGGACCAGGGCGTTGACGAAGACGCACCCCACGTCGAGCTCGGCCGCGATGCGCCGGCCGCGCGCGCGGTCCTCGGTCCAGACCGACGCGCCCAATCCGTACGGCGAGGCGTTCGCGAGCCGGATCGCGTCGGCTTCGTCGCGCGCCCGGATCACGGCGGCGGCAGGGCCGAATACCTCCTCGTCGAACGCCGGCATGCCCGGCCGCACGTCGAGCAACACGGTCGGCGGATAGAAGGCCCCGGCGCCTGCGGGGATGGTCCCGCCCGTCACGAGCCGCGCGCCGCGCCGCACCGACTGCTGCACCTGGCGGTGCAGGGCGGTGCGCAGATCGACGCGCGCCTGCGGGCCGACTTCGGTTCCGGCGGCGAGCGGGTCGCCCATGACGCGCGAGCGCATCTCCGCCACGAACCGCTCCTCGAACCCGTCGGCCACCGCGTCCACCACGATGAAGCGCTTCGCCGCTATGCAGCTCTGGCCGCTGTTGATGAGGCGCGCGTCGGCGGCCGTGCGCGCGGCGCGCCCCAGGTCGGCGTCGGCGAGGACGATGAACGCGTCGCTGCCGCCCAGCTCCAACACGGTCTTCTTGAGATGGTGGCCCGCCTGCTCGGCGACCGCGCTCCCCGCCAGCTCCGATCCGGTGAGCGTTACGGCGCGGACCCGTGGGTCGGCGATGACGTCTCCCACGGCGGAGTTGCGGAGGATGAGGGTGCGGAACGCCGCCTCGGGAAATCCGGCGTCGCGGAACACATCCTCGATGAGGAGGGCGCAGCGGGTGACGTTGGAGGCGTGCTTCAGAAGGCCGACGTTACCGGCGGCGAGCGCCGGCGCTGCGAACCGGAAGACCTGCCAGAATGGGAAGTTCCACGGCATGATCGCGAGCACGGGACCGATCGGATCGAAGCGCACGAAACTCGCCGTGCCGTCGAGGTCGCGCGGTTGTTGCTCGAGAAATGCCCCAGCGTGCTCGGCGTAGTAATCGCAGACCGTCGCGCACTTCTCCGCTTCGGCCTCCCCTTGTGCCAGCGGCTTGCCCATTTCGAGCGCCATGGCGCGGGCATAGGTCGATCTCTGATTGCGCAACACGCCGGCCGCCACGCGCAACAGCCGCGAGCGCTCGCTCCAGGGGCGGCGCCGCCAATCCTGGAACGCCCGGTCCGACTGATCGAGGATTCCCTCCAGCTCGCGCCGGCTCGTTTCGGCGAACGATTCGACGACGTCGCCGGTGGCAGGGTTGATCGATTGGATGGTGGAGGCCCGCGCCGGCTTGCGGGTCCGGGCACGGGAACGGGACGTGGGCTTCGTGGTCGTCATCAGCTGCTCCTCAAGGGTAACCCTCCACTCAATAAACTACGTACACCGGTGCCGTCGCGAGGTACCGATGCAACGACCAGCGTCGCCGGTATATTCGCCCACCGTGCATCGTCTCGAAGGCCTCGCCAAGCTCACCGGCCGGGAACGCTACGTCGATGATCTGCCGCTCGAGGGGTTCCTCTGGGGCGCGACGGTGCGCAGCCCTGCGCCGCGCGGCCGCATCACCGCCATCCGATTCGATCCGGCCATCGACTGGTCGCAATTCACGATCGCGGACGCCAGAGACCTTCCCGGGCCCAATACCATCGCGCTGATCGAGTCAGATCAGCCGGTACTCGCCTCCGGATACGTACGCCACGTCCACGAGGCGGTCGTACTGCTGGGGCATCCCGATCGCGCCGCGCTGCGGCGCGCGGTGGCGGCGGTACAGATCGACGTCGGCCCTGAGCCCGCGGTCACGGACTTCCGCGTCGCACCGCGCCCCGATCAGATCCAGTACGGCGCCGACAACGTCCTCAAGCACCTCCACATCTCCAAGGGCGACGTGGAGCGGGCCCTCGCCAGCGCGCCAATCGTAGTTGAAGGAGTTTACGAGAGCGGCGCTCAGGAGCACGTCTACCTCGAGCCGCAGGGGATGATCGCGGCGCTCGAGGGAGACGTCCTCGTGGTACGCGGCTCGATGCAGTGTCCCTATTACATCCTGAAAGCGCTGCGCCATGCGCTCGGCCGCGACGAGAGGCGCTTGCGAGTGATCCAGACCCCGACCGGCGGGGGGTTCGGCGGCAAGGAGGAGTACCCCTCGACCATCGCGCTGCACGCCGCGCTCCTGACGCTGAAGAGCGGTAAGCCGGTGAAGATCGTGTACGACCGCGGCGAGGACATGGCTGCGACGACGAAGCGACATCCGTCGCTGGTGCGCCACCGCACCGGTGTGACTCCCGATGGCCGGCTGCTGGCACAGGACATCGAGGTCGTGATGGACGGCGGCGCGTACGTGACGCTGTCGCCCGTCGTGCTGTCGCGCGGGATTATTCATGCAGCAGGACCCTACGCCTGCGACCACGTGCGCATCGATGGCCGCGCGATGTTCACCAATGCGGTGCCGTTCGGCGCGTTCCGCGGGTTCGGGGCGCCGCAAACCCATTTCGCCAACGAACGGCACATGGACCGCGTCGCCGCACGGCTGGGGCTCGATCCCGCCGAGCTGCGCCGCCGCAACCTGTTGCGCAACGAAGAGTCGACGGCGACCGGTCAGGTCATCCGGGACGGCACCGACCGCCGCGCCGTGCTGGAGCATGCCCTCACCCTGGCCGATTACGACAGCAAGCGCGCCGCGCACGTCCGGCACAACGTCTCCAGCACGGCGACGCGCCGCGGGATCGGCATCGCCACGTTCCATCACGGAGCGGGATTCACCGGCTCGGGCGAGGTGATGCTCGGATCGCGCCTCGACGTCGCAGGGCTCGTCGACGGGTCGATCGAGATCCGCTCGGCGAACATCGAAATGGGCCAGGGGACTCTCACCGTGTTCACCGCGCTGGCCGCGCAACGGCTGGGGCTCGACCCCGCGCATGTCCGCATCGCGGAGGCGGATACGGCCCGCGTTCCCGATAGCGGTCCGACCGTGGCGTCGCGCACGGCGATGGTCGTCGGCCGGCTGGTGGAGCGGGCCTGCGACGATCTGCGCCACCGCCTCGACGTGGACCAAGCGACGGGAGATGCACTGCGGAGGGCGTTGCGCGGCTGGCACGAGAAGCACCCCGGCGCCGAGCTCGTCGGGCAGGCGAAGTACGAGCCGCCACCAGGCGTCGTGTGGGACGATGTCCGCTACCGCGGCGACGCGTATGGGACATTCGGCTGGGGCGCGTATGTCGCCGAGGTGGAGGTCGACCTGCGGACCTACGAGACGCGCGTCATCGACTTCGTGGCGGTGCAGGAGGTGGGGAAGGTGCTGCACGAGGTGCTGGCGCGGGGACAGGTGCAGGGCGGCGTGGCGCAGGCGATCGGGTGGGCGCTGCTCGAGGACTGCCGCTGGAAGGACGGCGCGATGGTCAACGCCCAGCTGACCAACTACCTGATCCCGACGAGCGACGACCTGCCGCGCATCCGCGTGGCATTCCTCGAGACGCCGTACGCCTATGGCGCGCAGGGGGCCAAAGGGTTGGGCGAGCTGCCGATGGACGGTCCCGCTCCCGCCATCGTCAATGCCGTTGCCGCCGCGACCGGGGCGGATCCGTGCGCGATTCCACTGACGCCGGAGCGGCTGATGGAGGTGATCGAAGGCAGAATGCAGAATGCAGAATTGGACGTGCAAGACCGATGAGCGCCAAATCCGCATTCATCATTCATCATTCTGCATTTGCTGTCGAGTTCACCCTCAACGGCTCCCTGATCTCCGTCGAGATCGACCCCACCGACCGCCTGCTCGACACGCTGCGCTATCGGCTGAAGCTCACGGGAACGAAAGAAGGATGCGGCGAAGGAGAGTGCGGCGCCTGCACCGTGTATCTGGATGGGTTGCCGGTGGATTCGTGTCTCGTCCCCACCTATCAGGTCCGGGGCAGGCGGGTCGAAACGGTGGAATCGCTGCCGTCGGCCCGCCTCGACCCGTTGCTCACGCACGGCGCGACGCAGTGCGGCGCCTGCACGCCCGGTGTCGCGATGACTTCCTGCTGGATCATCGATCACCCGGACCTGCTCGCGACCCACTCCGTGCGCGAGCTGCTCGCCGGAAACTTGTGCCGCTGCACGGGCTACGACGGCATTCTCGACGGCATCAGCGCCGCCATGCAGGGTCGTCCGTGAAGCTGTTTCAACCGGCGACTCTGCCCGAGGCGCTCGACATCCTCGCGGGCGAGCGCGCGGTCGTGCCGATGGCCGGCGCGACGGACCTGCTCGTCCATTGGCCCACGCGGCCCGCCGAGCACGACAAGCCCTACCTCGATCTCTCCGGGCTCGCCGAGCTGCGCGGCGTGCGCTGGACCGACCGAGAGCTGCAGCTCGGCGCGCTCGCGACCTATTGGGACGTCATCGCCGACCAGCAGGCGGCGCGGGAGCTGCCGCTGCTCGTGCAGGCGGCGCGGCTCGTCGGAGCGATTCAGATCCAGGCGCGGGGAACGTGGGCGGGAAACATCGTCAACGCCTCGCCGGCGGCGGATGGCGTGCCGGTGCTCATGGCATACGACGCGGTCGTGGTGCTGCAATCGGCTCGCGGGCGTGAAGAGGTGCCGCTGGCCGAGTTCTATCGAGGGTACAAGCAGATGCGCAAGACCGACGATCAGCTGGTCGTAGCCATCCGCCTCCCGCGGCGCAGCTACACGGTGCAACAGTTCCACAAGGTGGGCTCCCGTCGCGCGCAAGCGATCGCGAAAGTCGGGCTCGCCCTCACCCGCTCGACCGAGGGGTGGCGGGTCGTCGCGGCGAGTATGGCGGCGACGATCCGGCGCTGCCCCGCGCTCGAGCAATTGCTCGAGACCGGCGCCGATCTGCGTGAACCGGAGGCGCTGCTCTCCGCCATCGCGTCGGACACCAGTCCCATCGACGACATCCGGTCCAGCGCCGAGTACCGGCGGCATGTGATGGCCCGCGTATTGTTTTCCGCGCTGCGCGCCTGATTCAGCGCAGCGGCGCGCCCGCTGCCACCCAGCGCCGCAGCAGGTCGCGCTC
>DATLVL010000365.1:0-4699 GCA_035577525.1 Gemmatimonadales bacterium
CCGAGACCGCGGACGAAGTCCGCCCAATCACCGATTCCACCGATTCCGCTGAACAAGAAATATCCCGTGCCCGAAAGCAGATTGACCGCCATCAACAGCCACACGAACCAGCCGGCCGCACCGGACGACGACGTGGCGCGACGGTACGCCGAAAAGGCGAGCGCTCCGGCACCGAGGTTCACGAGCGTCCCGCCGGCGGCGATGAATCGCTCGCCCCAGACCCCGTGCTTGTCACACTCGAAATGAACGGTGGAGAGCACGAGCGGTCTGCCGCCGACCAAGAGACACGCCCCGCCGTGACCGACGGCTTCATGCAACACATCGCCGACCACGTATGCAAGGAGGGCGATCGCTACGATGGTGAGCGGATCGTGCCGCGACCGCTCAGGGTCCACTGGCGGCTGGCTCGAACTTGAGGTCCTGATAGTCGAAGCTGAAGTCCGCCAGTGGATTCACCGCCGCCATCGTGAAGTGATCGATCGAGCCGTCGGGGCGCAGCGTGAACGTCACGTACGCGTCCTCGATATGCGCGGCGCGCCAGTGCGCCACGAACGTGCCGTATTGCCAATGCGACAGATCGCCGACGAAGGGTGGTGAGTGGGCGAAGCGCAGCACCAGATGGTCGCCCTCGAGCGCTACGGCTGCGTCGCCGTACATCGCGTCGGTGTAGCGGCCGACGTAGCGGGCGAGGGGGAGCGGCGGCCTTGACGTCGTGTCGCGTGCAGCGGTGGCGGCCCGCATCGCCGAATCGGCTTGGGCCTCGGCCCGGGCGATGACGGTGTGGTACGCGGTGATCCAGTCGGTGCGCGACGCACCCATGTAGTAATCGAGCAGCTCGTACTCGAGCGGCGCGTACGCCGGCTCCTCGGCGTTCGTGAGCATGACGATGCCGAGGCGCTCATCCGGCACGAGCACGGTGCGAGACGTCATCCCGGCCAATCCGCCGTCGTGCGTGACGACCTTGTGGCCGCGATAGTCGTGCAGCACCCAGCCGAGCCCGTAGGCGGCGAAGTTGGGCCGCAGGCCGCGCAGCACCCCCGGGGCATCGCCGATCGGGAGGATGGTTTGGGGAGACCACATCTCCTTCGCCTGCGCGACGCTGAAGAGCGTCGACGCCCCTGCCCCGCCGATGCGACCGGAATCGAGTCGCACGATCATCCATTTGGCGAGGTCGGTCACGTTCGAGATCAGCCCGCCGGCCGGGATGATAGCGTCGATCGTGTCGATCGGCACGATCGTGAGCTTCCCACCGCTCAGCGAGTGCGGCGTCGCGGCGCTCGCGGAAGACATCATCGCGATGTCGGTCCCCGTCCCTGCCATCCCCAACGGCGTCAGAATGCGTTGCCGCACGGCGTCGGACCACTTCTGGCCTGTCACCGCCTCGATCACGAGGCCCGCCGCCAGATACAGCACGTTGTCGTAGGCGTACGCCGAGCGGAAACTGGTCACCGGTTTGACGGTGCGCAGCCGGCGCACGATTTCTGCGGAGCCGTAGTTCGAATGGAACCACAAGAGATCCCCCGCGCCGAGGCCGAGCCCTGAGCGGTGGGTGAGGAGATCGCGGATCGTGAACTCGCGCGTCACCCAGGGATCAGACAGCTGGAACCAGGGGAGGTACTTCGTGACCGGATCGTCCCAGGCGATGCGGCCCGAATCGACGAGCTGTGCCAACAGCGCGGTCGTGAACGCTTTTGTGTTGGACGCGATCTGAAACAGCGTGGTGGCGTCGACGCGCGTCGAGTCACCCATGCGGCGCACGCCGTAGCCGCGCGCCAGCAACACCTGGCCGTCCTTCACCACCGCGATCGCCATACCCGGAACCTGAAAGAGCTTCAGGGCCCGGTTCACTTCCGCATCGAGATCCTTGGGCAGCCGAGTCTGGGCGGACGCCTGGGGCGCCAGCACGAGGAGCGCCGCACAACCAACCCACACCGCTCGCATCCAACCTCCACGCTCGAGTGTTCGGCCCGGAGGCTACGGACCTACAGGACCGCTGTCAACGCGCGGAAGAGGAGCCACCCCGCTGCGACCCCCAGGCCGGCCAGCAGGACGAGCGCCGCGACGACGAGGACGAGCCAGAAGCGGCTGGCGCGGTGCGCGCCGTGCGGATCAGCGAGGTGGTGCTCGATGAGGGCCACATTCCTAAGATTGGCGCGCCACGCCACGTCGAAGATGTCGCCGACGACGGGCACAGTTCCGAGCAGCGCGTCGATCGCGACGTTGGCCAGCATGCGCAGCAGCGTGCTGGCCGGCATGTCGAAGCGTGCGGCCTCGAGCACGATGTACGCGGAGACCAGGGCTCCCGCTGCATCCCCGAGGCCGGGGATCAGACCAACCAGCGGGTCGAGACCGACCCGTACCTGGGTGCCCGGAATCCTGATGGCGGAGTCCCAGAGCCTGGCCAGCCGTTGTAGGCGTTCGACCCTCTGTTGCACCACGCGTCCTCACTCTAGCGTATGGACCAACATCGAGCTGGAGGAGTAATGCACGCTGGACCGATGCTGATCCTTGCTGCAATGCTGCAGGGGACTCAGGCGTCTTCGCAAGCCGTCGATACGACGCCTCCGTATCGGCCCGATTCCGCCCACTCGTTCGACACGAGAGCGGTGCTTCGATCCTCGCTGCTCGGGCAATTCCCACTCGATGACCCACGCGAAGCGCTAACACTCGTGCCGGGGATGGTGCGACGCGGCACCGCGCTGGGCATCGGAGCGGGGACCGGATTGCGGCTGCGCGGAGGCGCTCCCGACGGCGCCGCCGTCTACATCGATGGCGCACCGGTGCGCAACCTCATGACGGGCGTGCCGGGTGTGTCGCTGGCCAACTCTGCGATCGACGCTATCACCGTCACGCGTGGCCCTGCGGGTGTCGAGCTCGAGGACGCTGGCGGAGGCGGGGTGCTGGAATACACGACCCACTCCGGCGGGCCGCATTTCGACGGCCACCTCGTCGCGGCGATGGACGCTCCCTTGAGTGACGGTTCGAGGGTCGGGTTCAATCGTTTCAGCGCCGCAGCCGGCGGGCCCGCGGGACCGCGGGCCACGTGGTTTCTGTCAGTTGAGGTAACGGGACAGCGCTCGGCCTATCGCGGGATGGGCGCGGCGGATCAACCGGCATTCGTGTGGGGTGGCGTGGACACTGTCGTCAACGGCGTCAGCGTGCCGACCTTCAACGAGACCACCGGGCTCGAGCGTCCTCTCGACTGGATCACCCAGCGCCGCGTTGCCGGGAAAGTGGCGCTGCGACTCGGCGCTTCGACCGTGACACTGACCGGGCTCATCAACGACGTGCAGCAGCGATTCTTCCCCGGCTTTGACGTAGGCGATACGGCTCTGTTCTCCGGGGCCCGCGGGACGTCTCGTCTTGCCGTCGCGAGCTGGAGCCTGCCGCTGGGATCGGCCACGTCGTCCACCCTGCACATCGTCGCCTCGCTCGGTCACGACGGCACGAGCAGCGGGCTGCTCACGTCCGCGTCCCAGTCGTCCACCGCACACCCGACGCTGGGGATCGAGTGGTCGGGCCTGCAGTTCCTCGGCAGCGACAGCATCCCGGAAACGACCGACCAGATCGTCCGCAACGTACGCTCGAACGCGGGGCTCAGGACGCCGTTCCTCGGGCAGACCAGTTTGCGCAACGTGCAGCCCTATCGGTTGAATCCCTATGGTCTCGCGGCCGGCGGCGACTGGCCGACGGCGGGAAGCAACGGGCCCCTGACCACCCAATCGGAAAACCGGTTCGATGCACGCGCCTGGATCGAGCGGGATATCTCGTCCCGACACCGGGTGCTCCTGGGTGTCGACTACTCGCGCGCTTCGGATGCGGTCTACCAGGCTAGTCTCATCTCAGAGACCGACCTCGACGCCTGGACCGCCGAGCCGAAACGGCTGGGCCTGTTCGCGGCCGATCGGGTCGCCTGGGACAGGCTCGTCCTGGATTTCGGCGCGCGATTCGATCACTTCACGCCGGGCGGCGCCTTGCCGCTGGTCCCGGGGCGCATCTATTCGAACCCCGCTTGGAATGTCGCGAGCGCGACCGACGATACCGCGTACGCCGCATCGATCGGGCGCGTCCTGCGCGTCGCCGCGGGGAAGAATGCGATCAGTCCCCGGGCCCGCGCGGCCTATGCGGTATCGCCGCGCGTCGCGCTGCGACTGGCCGTCGGGCAGGTCGTCGAGCCTCCCACCGTTCAAGACGTCTTCGGCCGCTCGAATTCGGACCTGGGGACGACGAGCACGTTCTCATTGTTCGGCAGGGATGTTCGGTACTTGAAGTCCACCACAGGAGACGTGGGCGTCACCGCGCGCCTCACCCCGGTCCTCGAGGCGAGGGTCGACGGGTATGCGAGCCGGCTGGCGCTGTACGAGGGGAGGATCGAACCGTTCGACGACCCCGCCAACCCGGGGCGGACGATCAACTTCGACGTGCTCACGCCGAGCGACACGTTCACCGCGCACGGCGTGGAAGCGAGCCTCGATTGGCAGCCCTCGACGAGCACCACCGCACGGTTCGTGTATTCCTGGGACCGGCGGGCCGGGATCTCCACGCAAGCCCTGGCTGCGATCGCCGCCTACTCGACCGGGCCAGCCCACGGCGACTTCTCAGCGAGTGCGGCGCTGCGGGCGCAAAGCGGCGTGGCCTACATTCCGGAGAACAACATCGGCTCCGGTGACGTCGTTTTCGAGAACAGCTCGGCTTTCGG
>DATLVL010000366.1:0-2531 GCA_035577525.1 Gemmatimonadales bacterium
CCAAGCATTTCATACGGACGGTGTACGCGCTGCGCTCGGCGTGGGCCCTGAAGCGGTCCTTGATGGACGGCGGCGGGTCCACTGATTACTGGCAGGCCGGGAAGAGCGTAGCCGGGATCGACGCCATCGTTCCCGCCGGGCGGATCGTGCGCGACTTCGCGGCGGCTGCCCGAGGCTGATATCTTGGCTTTACCCACACCAGCCACGAGAGAGCGATGTCGACTCCGGTTTCTGTCGAACGGTTCGTGAAGACCCTGGAGCAGCTGAAAACCGACATGGATGCGGGCTCGCTGAAGCACTCGGAATACGATCAGCGGCTGGCCCGGGCGATCCAGGAGCTGCGCGAGCGCGGACTCGACGCCGACCGCTCCGCTATCAAGACCACGATCGACGGGCTGCTACAGCGCGGCATCATCACTCCCGGCGTGAAACAGCACCTCGAAAAGCGGCTCGGCCTGGCGTAAGGGATTCCCGGCCTGATGCGGGCCTATTGGCAGGACAGTCGCAAGCCGCGCTACAGCCTGCTCCTCGCCCTGCCGCTCTTCATCATCTATCAGGTGTTGGAGGCGCTCGAGCCCGCCACCCGCGGGGGCGGGCTGCGCAACGGCGCCGACGTTATCCTCGAAGCGTTGTTCTACCGCCTCGCCGGCCCGCGCGGCCCGATGCTGCTCGCTGCAATCCTCGTGGCCGTCGGGCTGTGGCTCGTGATCCGGGATTATCGACGGAGTGACCGATCGCTGCACTTCGCCATGCTGCTCGTGATGCTCGGAGAAGCCACGGTCCTGGCGCTCGGTCTCGGCATCATCGTCAGCGCGATCACCTCCCAGCTGGTACGGCCGACGGCGATGCTGCAGCAGAGCGTGGAGCAGATGTCCACTGCGACAAAGCTGATGCTGTCGCTCGGGGCCGGGCTGTACGAAGAGTTGCTGTTCCGCGTGCTGCTCGTCGGCTCACTCGCGTGGGCGGGCACGCGCGTGCTTGGGCTGCGACCCCTCGTGGCGGGAATCTGGGCCGCCCTCATCGGGGCTCTCATCTTCTCGGCGTTTCACTACATCGGACCGTACGGCGACCGGCTCACCGCCTACTCGTTCGTGTTTCGCACCATCGCCGGCCTTGCATTCAGCGCGCTGTTTCTGTTGCGCGGATTCGGCATCACGGCGTGGACGCATGCGTTGTATGATGCATTCCTCTTGCTGCGATGAGGCGCCGCCGAGGCTTAATATTTTGACAATGCGAACGTTACCGCGCACAGCCCTGGTCGTGATGCTCCTCGTCGCCTGCGGTGCGAAGAAGACCACCGAGGAGCGGGCACAGGATCTGGAAACCTGCACCGCCCTTTCCGCGGCGCCGCTGGAGATCGCGCAATGTTTGCGGGGTCGAGGCGGCTGGTCCGAGGCGGCCGCCGATTCGGCGGCCAACGCCCGCGCGCGCGAGCTCGACAGCGTGAAGAGCCAGATCGGGGTGATGACGGCACAGGCCGACTCGCAGCACGCCGCCGAGATGCGCTCCTGCAATCAGCGGCTCGTGGACATGAAGATGTGTCTCATCACGCGCTACGGTTGGGAAGAAAACCAGGCGACTGCCATCGACGACTCCGTCTGGAATAGCAATTCCAGCGAGCACCTGAGCCAGATCAGGAGTTGCTCGAGCCGTCGCCGCGTGGGGACCGGGGCCTGCCTGCAGTTGTACTACAAGTGGCTGCCGCGGCGGGCGCTGGCACTGGATGATTCGATCAGAAGGGCGAACATCAACTAAGAAAGGCGCTGTCTGTCAAAGCCGTTCAGGGTTCTGTTCGTCTGTACGGGCAACTCCGCCCGCAGTCAAATGGCGGAGGCGATTCTCGCGTCACGGGGAGCGGGGCGCTTCACCGTCGAGAGCGCCGGCGCGCGACCAGCGGGACGGGTGAGCCGCCGCGCGGTGGCGGCGCTGGCCGAGCTGGGGATCGACTGGACCGGCAAGACGCCGCGCAAGGTCGACGGGCTCGAGGAGCGCGACTGGGATCTCGTCATCACGGTGTGCGATTCCGCGCGCCAGGCGTGTCCCGTCTTCCATGCCGCCCGCGCGGTGGCGCATTGGGATCTGCCCGACCCGATGGACGCCGTGGGCACGGACGACGAAGTGCTCGGCGCCTTTCGCCGCTCGCGGGACACGATCGCCGAGCTGATCGAGCGACTCATGGCGCTGCCTGTGGAAGCGATGCCGCCGCGCGTGCTGGCGCAGCAGGTCTCAGAGCTTATTCCTCGTCTTCCTTAACCAGACCGTCCGCGCGGCGCTCGTCGTGGGCGAGCCGCTCGAGCGTGCGGCTCAGCGCCCGCTGCTCCACGGTCCGCTGCGTGAGCGATTCGATAGCGCCGCTGCGGACCCGCACGCGTGCGCCGGTCACGTCCACGAAGACGATCCACGCTGGAACAGGGGTGGCGTCGAGACAGTCGTCGATGTGACGTGCCATCTCGGTGCTGACGCACCAGGTGTCCCCCTCGGTCGACACCACGAAGAAGTCGTCCAATTTCATGGTCTCCTCCTGTGGTGAG